>JAPOZO010000040.1 GCA_026706025.1 Candidatus Poribacteria bacterium | reverse complement strand
TCTAGCTCGGACCTTATCATCGATTTCCTCCTATGGGATTAAACTGAATATTAGAACACATAGGAACTAAGGGCACGGCTTTGTAAAATCCCACATTGCCACTTAATTCTATGTTAGCGTCATATTATTGGACATCCCCTGATTTCCACGATTTTTTAGTCATGGATTTCTCCTCTGCTTGCTGCCCTTGTTGCAAGCAGGTATCCGCTTAACAGAAATCCGATTTTTCCGTTGTCAAAATCGGAGCAGAAACCCACTAATTAAAAATATGTGCCTATCGGGAGTAAAGTTCAATGATGAGTTGCGTTTCAAGGTCCACGGCGATCTGTTCTACCACGGGAGCTCCCTGAACACGTCCTTCTGCTTTATCGGGGTCAATTTCGAGCCATTCAGGTGCCCCGCGTTGTTGCGAATACTCAAGTGCTTCCTGAATGATAGCGAGGTTTCGGCTCCGTTCACGTGGTGTGATAACATCACCGATCTGCACGATATAGGAAGGAATGTTAACACGCTTGCCGTTGACGGTGAAATGATTATGTTTCACGAGTTGACGTGCCTGATTTCGAGAAGTCGCGAACCCGAGTCGGTAAACGACATTGTCTAATCGGCGTTCAAGGAAACTAATCAAATTCTCACCAGCAATACCTGACTGACGGGCGGCTTTGAAATAATAATTCCGAAATTGTTTTTCAAAAACCCCATAGGTCCGTTTGACTTTCTGTTTCGCGCGTAGCTGTCGCCGGAAGTTGTCTCGACCTCGGCGAGGCGGTGTTTGTCCGTGTTCTCCAGGTGGGTAGCTCCGGCGTTCAAAAGCACATTTGGGGCCGTTGCAACGTCGCCCTTTGAGAAAGAGTTTTTCGCCTTCCCGTCGGCATAATTTACAGACTGCGTCTAAATATCTGCTCATTCGTTTTCCTCAATACCTCAAACCCGTCGTCTCTTAGGGGGACGACATCCATTGTGTGGGATCGGAGTCACGTCTTTCATCAAGCTAATTTCGAGTCCAGCTGCGGCGAGTGCCCGTATAGAAGACTCTCTGCCGGATCCGGGCCCTTTGACTCTAACCTCCACGCGTTTCATGCCGTGATCCATTGCCCGGCGTGCGCATGCTTCTGCTGTCTGTTGTGCAGCAAAAGGCGTTGACTTCCGTGAACCTGTGAAAGTCATCCCAGCGTTTGCCCAAGCAACGGTGTTTCCGTTTAAGTCTGTGATGGTAATAATTGTATTATTGAAGGTAGCTTGGATATGTGCTATCCCTTCGGGTACATTTTTGCGTTCTCTTCTTCTTCCACGCAAAACGGTTCTCCTTTCGGTTAATAGTTGTCAGTTGTCAGTTGTCAGTTACAAGAGGTTTTCGATAGTTCCAAAGTCTCTTAACCTTGACCAACAACTTAGAAGAAACACCCAAGCAAAAACACTACAGATACTTTTCCTAAGGCGCGAGTTGTTGGTCAAAACTGAAAGATTTTTTCGGAGAAAAATCGTACTGAAAACTGTTACCTTCCTCTAACTGATGGCTTTTAACATTAGCCGCCCTTGCGTGCTGCCTCTTTGGCTTTTCTGCCGACAGAGATAGTTCGCGCTTTTCCCTTACGGGTACGAGCATTTGTATTTGTGCGCTGCCCGCGGACAGGCAATTGCCGACGATGCCGTAAGCCTCGATAGCTGTTGATGTCCATCAGGCGTTTAATATTCTGATCGATTTCGCGTCGCAAGTCACCCTCGATTTTATAGTCTTGAATTTTGTCTCGGAGTTGACTAATCTCATTTTCAGCGAGCGTGTCAACTTTTTTACCCGGGTCAATCTCAAGGTCGGTAACAATTCGCGATGCGGTATAGCGACCAATGCCGTAAATAGCTGTTAGTGCGATGTCTATCCGTTTTTCTCGGGGTAAATCAACCCCAGCAATCCTTGCCATGTATATCCTCCTTTTTTAATAGTTATCGGTTGCCTCGCAGTGAGAGTTATCAGTTAAGAGGTTTGGGAAACAATAACGTTCTTTGGTAACTGTTATAACCGGTTTGGGTAAGGATCGTTACCAGAAAACTTGGAACCCTCCGAAGTTAACTGATGATTGACAACTATAAAAGGGTTAGCCCTGTCGCTGTTTGTGCTTCGGATTTGAAGGACAAATCACTCGGACAACGCCTTTTCGCTTAATAATTTTACACTGGTTACACATTTTTTTAACAGAAGGTCTGACTTTCATAATATCCCTTTCAGACGAAAGCACTTAACGCCGCCTGCCTTTAAGTTTCCGATCTTTTAGGAATCCTTCGTAGTGTCGGACGGTCAAATAGGATTCAATTTGTGACATTGTATCTAATACGACACCGACCACAATCAAAATAGAGGCACCGTCGACCATACTACCGATTTGGAGATAACCTGTAATCATAATCGGAATCACAGCGATAGCGGCGAGAAAGACTGCGCCCGGTAGCGTGATCCGTGTGAGCGTCGTATTGATATAATCAGCAGTCTGTTTTCCGGCACGGATACCGGGGATGAAACCGCCATATTTCTGTAAATCCTCTGCCATTTGGATCGGGTTGATTTGCACGGCTGTGTAAAAATAGGTGAAGCCGATGATTAACAACGCATAAAAGGTAAGCCACAAAGGTGTTCCTGTATCAATCAGTGCTTGCGCGCCTGTCACCCATCCCCAGTCTCGTGGGAGAAAACCAAGGGCCGTTGGCGGGAACTGAATAAGTGTAATGGCAAAGATGATAGGAATCATGCCAGCGGCGTTAACTCTCAGCGGCAGATGCGTTGATTGCCCGCCAATCACCCTACGTCCGCGAATCTGTCTACCGTATTGGACGGGTATCTTACGGACGGAAAGCGTGATGAAAACGGTTCCCATTACGGCTATAACAATGAGTCCGACGAGGAGCACGAGTTGTAGAATTCCGAATTCTGGTCTTGTCACTAAATTGTTTAAAACAGTAGTAACGCCACCAGGTAAACCAGCAATGATCCCCACCGTAATGATTAGGGAGATACCTTGCCCAATACCGCGCTCGGTGATTTGCTCACCAAGCCACATAACGAAGGAGGTACCTGCTGTGAGCGTCAAGACTACAAGGAAATGCCACCATAAGTTAGGATCTCTAACGATCTCACCGGCTTGTCCGGTAATGTTCTCTGGATTCCGCAAAACGATACTGATTGTTATACCTTGAATGATACTGAGTATAACAGTCCCGTATCGGGTGTACTGCGTCATTTTCTTTCTGCCATCGGGTTCTTTGGAGAGTTTTTCCAAAGAGGGCACGATGACCCCGAGCAGCTGCATAATGATTGAGGCACTAATATAGGGTTGTATACCGAGTGCGAAGATCGTCATTTGACTAAATGCGCCCCCGGAAAACAGATCGATGAACCCAATGACATTGCCCCCACGCTCCATGAGTTGTTGAAAAAATGCCTCAAGTGCTACGTCATCAATACCGGGAAGCGTAATGTGCGCGCCAAGGCGGTAAACAATCAAGAGCAGCCCTGTAAAAATGATACGTTTCCGCAGTTCAGGGATTTTAAAAGCGTTTTGGAATGCCTTAATCACTTATTTTTTTCCTCCTCGCCTGCACACTTTCAAGCAGCGTTGTCGGGATTAGCGTGCAGTCCGAGCACTTCGGCTGTACCGCCTTTGGATTCAATTTTTTCGATCGCTGATTTTGAGAAACGGTGCGCTTGGATTGTCAACTGTTTTTCGAGTTCGCCATCGCCAAGTATTTTTATCAGTGCGTTCTTTCGTTTAACTAGGCCTGCTTCGCGAAGGGATTTCGGACTGACGACCGCTGCATCGTCAAAAAGGTTGAGCGTTTCAACATTGATAATATCATACTCAAATCGTTTGTGTGCGGTTCGTTGTGGTCCTCGCTTGGGTAAGCGTCGCACGAGGGGCATCTGCCCACCTTCAAACCATGCTGGAATTGAGCCACCGGATCGAGACTTTTGTCCCTTGTGGCCGCGTCCACAGGTTTTCCCCCAACCTGAAGCGTTCCCTCTGCCCACACGTTTTCTGGAGCGTTTTGAGCCAGGGGCGGGTTTAAGTTCATTCAATTTCATCAGGATTACTCCATTCCTTAACCGTAGATTGTCAGCGCGGCTTAGAACCAAGCATTTGATATACGCTGACAAAACATTCAGAAGTGCGTCAGTCTTTATTACCTTTTATCGTTTCTTGAGTAACTCTTCAACGGATAGGTCTCGTAGCCGTGCAACTTCGTTGACATCTTTGAGGTTCTTCAGCCCAAGCATTGTAGCTTCAGCAATATTTTTCACGTTCCGAGAGGAGAGGCATTTGGTCAGTGCGTCTCGAACCCCTGCAAATTCGAGAATAGCACGCGTTGCGTGCCCTGCAATAATGCCAGTTCCGGGACTTGCCGGTTTCAACAAAACTTTGGCGGATTTGAATTCGCAGGTAATTTCATGCGGGAGCGTGCCGTTGGTGATGGGTACCCGAATTAGGTTTTTACGAGCATCGGCGAAACTTTTGCGGAGCGCGCCAGCCACTTCGCTGGCGCTGCCAAATCCGATACCGACAATACCATCACGATTGCCAACCACTGTGAGGGAGTTAAAACTCGGCGTGCGTCGTCCCTTACCGACTCGCATCACGCGGTTAATTGTAATCATGCGTTCCTCAAATTCAAAATCATCAGGGTTAATTCTATCTTTCAGCAAAAAAATCTCCTATCCGGCAGAAATCCTGTTGACCGTGTATGTAGGGGCACAGGAACCGGTATGCGGGCATTTAGAACTTAAGTCCCTCTTCCCTTGCAGCTTCAGCAAGGGCTTTTATGCGACCATGGTAGAGATGCCCGCCCCGATCGAAGACGACTCCCTGAATTTCCCGCTGCTTGGCTTTTTGGGCGATAAGTGCCCCAACACGTTCCGCTGCCGCTATGTTTCCACCGTTTGAAAGCGTCTCTTTCAGTTCTGGGGACAAAGTAGAGGCTTCGACGACCGTCACACCAAGTTCATCGTTGATGAGTTGCGCATAGATATGTTTTAAACTTCTGAAAACGGCGAGCCGAGGTCTGCTACCGGTTCCGGTAATCTTTTGACGGACCCGTTTCCGGCGGCGTAGATGGCTCATCCGTTTCTTTCTTATGAGTGTCAAGGTGTCTCCTTATTACCATAGGCGCGCCGTCTATTTCATAGGAAGTTCAAATTGTGTCCTATTGCGCGCGAAATATTATAGCATTAGGCGACAGCAGCAGCTTTACCTTCTTTATCACGGACGCGCTCGCCATCGTAGCGGATACCTTTACAAGGTTTATAAGTATCGGGTTTCCGAATTTGACGAATAGTCGCTGCTACCTGTCCAACGAGTTGTTTATCAATACCGCTGATAATAACAGGTGTGTGTGCTTGCCCATCTATTGTCTCAGAGGCTTCAACACTAAGTGTGATTCCCTCAGGCGGTGTGTAAGTGACGGAGTGTGAATACCCGACATCAAGAACCAAATTGTTCTCACGGTTGACTTCCGCCCGGTAGCCGGTGCCCACGACTCGCAATTTTTTCTCAAACCCCTCTGAAACGCCAGTAACCATGTTGGCGATGAGGCTGCGCGCCAATCCGTGCAAGGCTTTGTGCTGTTTGATCTCACTGATTCTTTGGACGGTTAGGACGTTTTCCTCAAGCGTCACATCGATTCCGTCTGGAAGTTGCCAATTCAGGCTTCCTTTGGGTCCCTCGACGTGTACATCGCTTTTATTTAAGGCGACTTCTACTTTGTCGGGTAATGGAATCGGTTGTAGTCCAATACGTGACATTCTTTTTCTCCCAGTTCGTTGCGAGCCATCTGCAAAATCTTACCAGACGTAACACAAAACTTCGCCGCCGATCTTCTCCCTGCGGCATTGTGGTGTGGTTTTTAACCCATTAGATGTTGATAGAATAGCAACACCAAGTCCGCCGTAAACACGTGGTAGGCTATCAGCTTTGGCGTAAATCCGTCTACCGGGTTTGCTGATGCGTCTAAGGTTTGTGATGACCTTCTCTTTTTTAGTGTTTCCGTATTTCAAATAGATTCTTAAAATCCCCTGATTTCCGTCTTCAAGCAAGCGATAGTTTCGGACAAAACCTTCTTCTGCCAAGATGCGTGCGATTTCCGCTTTGACCTTTGAAGAGGGTATTTCAACGCGTTCATGTCCTGCCATATTGGCATTGCGGATACGTGTTAACATATCAGCAATCGGATCGGTCATCGACATGAAAGATTCTCCTTATTTCGTTTTCGTTTTTGAAGAGTCGATGTGCCTGTCATACTTTTGTTTACGGACAGACAGGTTTCAATTTTCTACCAGCTCGCCTTTCGGACACCGGGGATTTTACCGGCACGGGCGAAGAGACGAAAACAGATACGACACAATTCAAACTTGCGCAGATACCCACGCGACCGTCCGCAACTTTTGCAGCGGTTGTATTTCCGGGTTTGGAACCGCGGGGTTCGTTTCTGTTTGGCAATCCATGCTTTACTTGCCAAGCTAGATGCTCCTTTTCTTGTTTATCCGTGACGTGTGCTTTCAGTAAGTCCGGATGTTGAAAGTTAGCTGCGTCTGAAGATGCGAGGTAATTTGTGTAGTTATTTGACGGCGAAACCGTCCGCTACCGAATCCGTCTATTTTTGGAACGGCATTCCCAGCAGCCTTAGTAACTCTCGGCCTTCTTCGTCTGTCGGGGCGGTCGTAACGATTGTTACGTTCAGCCCGCGGATATCGTTGACGTTATCATAATTAATTTCCGGGAATATTAACTGTTCGGTGAGGCCGAGGGAGTAATTACCACGACCATCGAACGCGTCCGGCGATACACCCCGAAAGTCCCGAATTTGCGGGAGAACGATGTTTACCAGTCGGTTATAAAACTCATACATCCGCTGCTGTCTTAGTGTAACTTTACATCCAATTGCCATACCTTCTCTGACCTTAAAAGCAGAGACGGATTTTTTGGCATGCGTAATGATTGCGCGTTGTCCTGCAATAAGTGTGAGTTCTTCGACAGCATCCTCAAGTGCTTTCGGGTTCTGAAGTGCTTCGCCGACCCCGATATTGAGTGTAATCTTGTCCAGTTTCGGAATCTCCATCACATTTCCATAGTTAAAATGGCTCTGTAATGCGGACATGATTTCCGTTTGATAAAATTCTTTGAATGGGCTCATGAGCCTTGTATCCTATAAATCACTTATAGAGTGAAGTTTGTCTTGGCAACGCTTCTCGTCTACGGTATCGAGGCTTTGTTTTTCGTTAAGCATCAATCTTTTTGAGATTAGAAACGTGAATGGTGCCTTCGCGTTCAACAATACCGCCTTGTCCCATTTGGTTTGGTCGGAGGTGGCGTTTAACGATATGAACGCCTTCAACGATTGCGCGCTGTTTCTTTGGGAAGACCTCCAAAACCACACCTTCCTTGCCCCGGTCTTGTCCGCTGAGGACGATGACCGTGTCATTTTTCTTAATATGCAGTTTTTGTCGTGTCACTGTTGTCCTCCTAAATAACCTCAGGGGCGAGCGAGATAATTCGGGTGAACCCCTTTTCTCTGAGTTCTCGCGCAACGGGCCCGAAAATTCGGGTGCCGCGTGGAAGTTGGTTCCCTTCTCGATCCGGTGGATCGACGAGAACAGCAGCATTCTGGTCAAATTTAATATAGGAGCCGTCTACGCGTCGATATTCTTTAGTCGTACGGACGACAACTGCGCGAACGACTTCACCGGTTTTAACTTGTGTATTAGGTGTTGCTTCTTTGATGCTTGCTACAATCACGTCGCCTACGCGGGCATAGCGTCGACGCGTGCCGCCTAATACACTAATGCACATTAATTTCCTTGCGCCAGTATTATCAGCACAGGTTAATCGAGAGTATGATTGAACCATTTTTGTATCCTCCTCTACCGTTTTCAAAACGGTGTGTTTTGGAAACGTCAGAGTGTGGATGAGAAACCTTTCTTTTGCAGTGCCATGTATACACCGTTTGCTGCGTCTTTCGCCTCGTATAGAGACAAGCCGTAAAGGTTCCGGTGATAGCACTTCTTAATCGTTTGCGGGCTGTACTGTGCTTACTACTGCTTGGACCCGCCACCGTTTCTGACGACTCAGGGGACGGGTCTCAACAACCTGCACCACGTCACCGACGTTACAACTATTCTGTTCATCATGAGCGAGAATTTTCTTCGTTTTCCGGACAACTTTCTTGTAAAGCGGGTGTTGATAGCGACGCACAATTGACACTGAGACAGTTTTATCCATACTGTTGCTCGTAACAAGACCTGTCCGAAATTTACGATGCCTTCTTCTTTCCTCGTTCAACTTTATCCTCCAAACCAGCCAAAACCTGTTAACGTATGTACTGTGGAATACACAGTCCGTGCCTTGAAATTGGTGAACCGTCGTGTCTGTGTTCTGTTTACTGTGAACGCCCGTGCAAGAGAGTTTTCACACGTGCGATGTCCTTGCGGATCTTACCGATACGTGTTGTGTCTTCTTGTTGTCCTAAGATACTTCTAAATCTCTGGTTAAACAGGCTCTCCTTTAGCGTTTTCAGTTCACTTTCCAACTCTTCGGTTGTTTTTGCTCGTAGTTCATCCGCTTTCATATTTCCGTGCCTCCTTAGGTGTTGTCAAAAGCATGATACTGCGTTGGGGCGCATATTTTTTTCAACGCCGGAGTCGTAGACAAAATTACGCATTCCGTGCAACGAACTTAGTTTTGATTGGCAATTTGTGGGCGGCTCGTTTCATCGCCCCTTTTGCATCTTCAACCGAAACGCCGCTTAATTCAAAAAGGACTCTGCCGGGTTTGACCACAGCGACCCAGTATTCGGGTGGGCCTTTTTTGCCCTTACCCATGCGGGTTTCAGCGGGTTGTTTACTGAGTGGTTTGTGCGGGAAAATCTTGATCCAAAGTTTTCCACCGCGGCGTACATACCGCGTGATAGCGATACGCGCAGATTCAATCTGGTTATTTGTAATCCAGCCAGCTTCCATTGCTTGCAAACCATATTCACCGAAGTTGATTTGTGAGCCACGGAGCGGTTTGCCACGGCGTTTCCCGCGATGCACATAGCGGCGCATCACGCGTTTCGGCATTAACACCTTAGATGCCTCCTTAAAATAAATCTATTGGTACAGTTATGAATCGCCCTTGGAACCCTGATTGCCTTGACGGGGTCTGCGTCGATTTCTGCCTCTGTCTTGTCTTCCGGATTGTCGAGATCGTCCGTCTTGAGAGCCGGAACGTCTGTCGCCCCGTCGACGTTCAGAACGTTGCGAACCAGTATCTTCGCGTCGTCCAGGTTGACGGCGCTCAGATGTTTCGCCCTTTAATTTATCGGGAACCCCGATAATTTCGCCCTTGAAAATCCAAGTTTTAACTCCGATTTTACCGTAGGTTGTATTTGCCTCAGTAAACCCGTAGTCGACATCAGCTCGGAGGGTATGAAGCGGCACGCGTCCCTCAATGCTGGATTCAGCGCGGGCGATTTCCTTACCGTCTAATCTACCGCTCACCATAATTTTAACGCCTAAGGCCCCTGCTTGCATTGAACTGGAGATACTCCGGCGCATTGCGTGTTTAAAACCGGCACGGCGTTCTATTTGCGTTGCAACAGCTTCAGATACAAGTTGGGCATCCATTTCAGCGACTCTAATTTCCGAGACATTAATCCGGACGGGGCAGCCGACCTCTTTCTCGATTAATGCTTGTAACTTTTCAGCTTCAGCACCGCGGCGGCCAATGACAATACCTGGACGTGCTGTATGGATGTTGATGCTGCAACGGTCAGCGACGCGTTCTACTTCGACGCGCGAAATCCCGGCACGTGCTAGTTGCTCCTTGACGAACTTCTGAATCTTAAAATCTTCATGGAGCCATTTGGCGTAATCCCGTTCGCTATACCACTTTGAATCCCACGTCTCGATGATTCCTAAGCGTAATCCACGCGGGTGAGTTTTTTGTCCCACGCAAACCTCCTATTAGACTTTTCCCGCTTGTAAGTAGAGTCCGGGATGTGCTGTAGTCTTTTGTAAGTGCGCGTTATGACTCAACATCTTCGGTACTCTCTTCGTCAACGACAACGGTAATATGGCTACTGCGTTTTAGTATCCTATTTGCCATACCCCGTGCCCGCGGGCGTATCCATTTCCGCGTAATCCCTTCATCGACACGAATTTCTTTGACGTATAAGCCCGCAATATCAATACTTGGGTCTTGATATTGTGCGTTCGCGGCTGCTGACTGAATCAGCTTGTAGATGATAGGGGACGCGGCTTTGTGCGTAAAGCTCAGTTGACTTAACGCATCTTCAACATATTGATTACGGACGAGATCAGCCACCAAGCGGGCTTTCCGCGGGGCAACCGATGCGTTCCTAATTTTAGATCTGGCTTCCATCAGTGTCTCCAATAAAAGCAAGTTGCTGGTTCACCGCTATCATTGCCAAAACAGTGAACGTATCTTCTGAAAAAAGAGATGAATACACTGCCAATTTGCGATGAAGGTTATCGCAAACATTATCTTCTTTCGCCACCGCCACTGGCGTGAGAACGGAAGGTACGGGTTGGTGAGAATTCACCAAGTTTATGGCCTACCATGTTCTCTGTGATATACACCGGAAAAAACTTTTTCCCGTTGTAAATTGCCAAGGTGTGTCCTACCAATTCAGGGGTAATCGTCGAACGTCGGGACCAAGTGCGAATCACGCGTTTGGTGCCAGAGCGTTCCATAGCGGCTACCTTCTTGGCGAGTTTCGGGTCTATGTAGGGGCCCTTTTTAATAGAACGCGCCATTATGTGTCTCCTTTACCTTTTAACAGTATTCGCTTGCATAGCGAGCAAGGCATCTATGAAAAGGGTTATTTTCGTTTTCCGACAATATAGCGGCTCGATTTTTTCTTCGGGTTTCGGGTCTTATACCCTTTGGTTGGAACGCCCCAAGGTGTGACTGGATGCCTACCCCCGGAACTTTTTCCTTCACCACCGCCATGTGGATGGTCAATCGGGTTCATCGCGACCCCTCTGACTTTCGGACGTTTGCCGAGCCATCGTGAACGTCCCGCTTTACCGATGACGATCTTACTGACGTTGCCAACTTGACCGAGTGTTGCCATCGCTTGGACTGGAATGAGCCGAATTTCGCCTGATGGCAGTCGGATACGGGCGTATTTTCCCTCTCTGTCAACTAACTGAGCGGTACCACCGGCACTACGCACAAGTTGCCCACCTTTGCCGGGCTTCATCTCTATATTGTGGATGGAGGAGCCGAGTGGGATTTTTTCCAGCGGCAGAGCGTTTCCGACCCGAATTTCCGCGTCTTCGCCCGAAGTAAGCGTGTCCCCTACTTGGATACCGACCGGGGCAAGAATATAGCGTTTTTCCCCGTCAGCATAGTGGAGCAGGGCGATGTGTGCAGACCGATTCGGATCATATTCAATTGCAGCAACTTTGGCAGGGATGCCAAACTTATCACGTTTGAAGTCGATGACCCTGTATCGGCGTTTGTGTCCACCACCGCGGCGCCTCACTGTCAAGCGTCCGTTGGAATTCCGGCCGGCTTTCTGCTTACTCCCTTTAACGAGCGATTTTTCCGGTTTGCTCCGCGTAAGCTCTTCAAAGGTGTACCCTGTCATAAACCGACGACTTGGGGTTATAGGTGAATACGTTTTAGGCACTCTGATTTCCTTTTTTTAGTAGCGATCAGCAGTCAGGGTGGTTTTTCTCCGAAAAACCTGTCAGTTGTCAGAAAAGAGATGTTCGGTTTATCTAAAATTCTCTTAACTGACGGCTGATTGCTATTTTTGCTGATTGCTGTTCCTATATAGTTTCAAACGCTTGGATCGTCACACCTTCTCTTAGGGTAAGAATCGCTTTTTTCCAATGCGGTTTCCTACCACGTTGATAGCGCAACATTTTACCTTTCGGCTTACCGCGAACGTGCATTGTCCGCACTTTAAGGATGTCCCCTTGGAGGTCAAACAACTCTTCAGCAGCGCGGCGAATCTGAGGTTTCGTGGCATTGCGATCAACAACAAATGCGTACTTATTATCTTCGCGGAGAATTGTGCTTTTCTCTGTAATCAGCGGTTGCAATATAATCTGATATGCATCCTTCATCAGTCTTGTCCTTCCGCATCTGAACCGGTGTTTACGAACTTGGATTCGAGTTTCTCAGCGGCTTTCTCGGTGATTATCAACGTATCGTGCCACATGACTTGATAAACGTTGAGCGTATTCCATGTGCAGCTGTGAACTTTCGGAATGTTCCTCACGGAGAGGTGGATATTCGGGCTGTGTTCATCAAGAATGAGCAGTACCTTTCCGTCAGCGTTCAGTGCTTTTAAGATGTTAACCATGTCTTTGGTTCGCGGTTGTTCAAGCGTAAAATCTTCAACGAGAATGCACTGCTGATTCTGGAACCGGTCTGCGAGTGCGCTATGTAAGCCGAGGCGTCGGACGCGTTTCGGGGTGTACTGCCGATAACTCCGGGGTTTCGGTCCGAAGGCTACACCACCGTGGACTCGGTGTGGTGCCTTAGCGTCTCCGACCCGCGCTCTGCCAGTTCCTTTTTGACGGTAGAGTTTTTTCCCACTGCCTCTCACTTCACTCCGACTCTTCGTTGATGCAGTACCTTGCCGCTGATTGGCAAGGTAGGCAGTAACGCACTGGTGAATGACATGACCATTCACCTCAGCCTCAGTGAATGCGTCGGCTAATACCTTTTCGTGCAGGACATCTCCGGACTTGTTGTGTACGTCTAAAGTTGACATATTTGTATGCTCGTTTTATTTTGGCACTCGTTCGGTTACGACTGCCTGCCTATGCACTCAGTGTTTTAGATGCTTTCCTAATCAGAAGCAAACCGTTGGGGGGGCCAGGGACTGCGCCTTTGACCACCAGTAAGTTACGCTCGGGATCGGCTTGGATCACAGGGAGATTTTGAACGGTATGCCGTTTGGCACCGTGGCGGCCAGCCATCCGTTTTCCTTTAAACACTCGAGAAGGTGTTGCGCTGGCACCGATGGAACCCGGACGGCGGAGGTCTTGCTCACCGCCGTGGCTTTTCTTACCACCAGCGAATTTCCAACGTTTCACTACCCCAGTGAAACCGCGCCCTTTTGAGGTGCCTGTCACATCAACAAGTTCACCTTCGGAAAAGACACTTGCATCAACAATGTTTCCTACAGACACATCATCAAGACTCTGTACCCGAAATTCGCGAAGCACCTGTGCTGAATCAACACCGGCTTTTGCTAAATGTCCACGTTTCGGACTATTCGTGCGGTTTTCTTTCTGTTCTCCAAACCCCAACTGAACTGCTTGATAGCCGTCTTTCTCTTGCGTTTTGAGTTGAACAATTGGACAAGGACCCGCTTGGATAACAGTAACAGGCACTGCTGTTCCAGAATCTTCAAAGATTTGTGTCATGCCGACTTTGCGGCCGATAATACCATTAACCATCTTCTTTCGCCTTTTTTAAATGATTGAATCTCTGCATCGTTGCGCTTCGTTTCACGAGGGTATCCTGCGAAGTCAGAAGCCTTTTAGCATCTATAGCGAGTTAGAATCCACCGAAAACCAGGGTCCCCGCCCGTTACTCGGAAAGTGCAAGAAGCGTAGTGGAGCAGTGACCAGATTCCGATAGTTAGAGAAGCGTAATTTTGACGTCGACACCTGCGGGCAGGTCCAGCCGCATTAAAGCATCAACGGTTTTCGGTGTAGTCTCTAAGATATCCAGCAGACGTTTATGAATCCGCATCTCAAATTGTTCACGCGACTTTTTGTCTGTAAACGTTGAACGTTGGACGGTATAGATATGCTTTTTCGTCGGCAATGGAATCGGACCCGAGACAGCTGCACCTGTGCGTTTTGCAGTATCTGCTATCTGCTTTGACGACAGGTCTAACAACCGATAGTCAAATGCCTTAAGCCGGATGCGAATTTTTTGATTGTCCATCTTTTCGTATCGCCTTCATCAAACAAGAGGAATGCCAGCGATTAACATCTTGAAGTAGGAGTCGGCAATCCTCTGTATTGATGTCCTTAAAAAGGCGGAGCGTTTGCTCCGCCTAATTTCTTATTCAAGAATCTTCGAGACAACACCAGCACCAATTGTTTGTCCACCTTCACGAATTGCGAATCGAAGTTGTTCTTCCATCGCGATGGGTTTGGACAATTCAACGGTAATTTTTGCGTTATCACCGGGCATAATCATTTCGATGCCTTCAGGAAGATCCATCTTTCCGGTTACGTCGGTTGTTCTGAAATAGAACTGTGGTCTGTATCCGGTAAAGAAGGGGTTCCAGCGTCCACCCTCATCTTTTGTGAGAATGTAGGCTTCGGCTTCAAATTTGGTATGCGGTGTAACGGTTCCGGGGACTGCCAAAACTTGTCCGCGTTCAACGGCATCTCGCTCAACACCGCGTAGCAGCGCGCCGAGATTATCACCTGCACGACCTTCGTCAAGGCTCTTGTTAAACATCTCAACGCCTGTGATAACGGTGTCTTGTGTTTCTCGGAGTCCAACGATTTCGACTGGGTTTCCGATTTCAATAACGCCGCGTTCAACGCGTCCGGTAACAACGGTACCGCGTCCACTGATGGTGAAAGTATCTTCGATTGACATCAGGAACGGTTTGTCGGTATCACGGACGGGTTCTGGAATGTAACTATCAACGGCTTCCATAAGTTCCAGAATCGGTTTACACGAGTCGTTTGATGGGTCTCCGTCGGATTCCATAGCTTCAAGAGCAGAACCTGTGACGATGGGAATATCATCACCGGGGAAGTCGTAATCACTGAGCAATTCTCGGACTTCCAGTTCAACGAGTTCAAGCAATTCTTCGTCATCGACCATGTCTGCCTTGTTAAGGAAGACGACGAGAGAAGGCACATTCACCTGCCGTGCGAGAAGTACGTGCTCGCGCGTCTGGGGCATGGGACCATCAGCGGCGGATACCACAAGGATCGCGCCGTCCATCTGTGCTGCGCCGGTAATCATATTCTTGATATAGTCGGCGTGTCCGGGGCAATCGACGTGGGCATAGTGCCGATTCTCGGTCTCATATTCAACATGTGCTGTATTAATCGTAATGCCACGCTCTTTTTCTTCCGGTGCCTTGTCAATATCTTCATACTTCTGGACGTAATCTGCATCGGCAAGTTTCGAGAGGACCATGGTAATCGCTGCTGTCAGCGTCGTTTTACCGTGGTCAACGTGACCGATTGTTCCAATATTAACGTGTGGTTTATTCCTTTCAAACGTTTCCTTAGCCATTTTTGTCCAAGCTCCACTAAAAGTTTATTGTTGCGGGTGTTGTAAGCGCTGTTTCCACAAAACTGCGCAGTCCCGTTTCTATGGGGTGTCCAAACGCTTTGTTGTCGTGTGGGAACACCGTTTAACTAAATCTTATGTCCGCTTATAGGAAGCGAGAAACTCCTATAGTTCGGACACTTCACAACTATTTAACAATTACGAATCACGATTCGTTGATGAAACTAGGTCCTCCATCACACTTGTCGGAACTTCGTTATAGTGTGCAAATTCCATAGAGTAGTTAGCTCTACCTTGTGTGAGTGACCTGAGGGTTTTGACGTACCCAAACATTTCTGAGAGGGGGACATCAACCTTGATAACTTGGATACGGGATTTCGATTGCAGTTCCGTCTCGCGTATCTGTGCACGACGTGCGTTCAAATCGCCTATAACTTTTCCGAGATATTCGTCTGGTGCGATGACCTCAACATCCATGATTGGTTCAAGGAGTGTTGGAGTTCCACGCTTCAAGGCATCTTTAAACGCCATTGAACCCGCAATAGAGAACGCCATTTCTGATGAATCTACCGCGTGGTGATAACCATCAATGAGTTTTACGGATACATCAACAACTGGATAGCCAGCAAGAACACCCGTATTCATGGCGTTCTCAATGCCTTTCTGGACAGCTGGAATGTATTCCTGTGGAATAACGCCGCCTTTGGTCTCGTCAATGAATTCAAAACCGGTGCCTTTTGCGAGAGGCTCAACTTCAATGACGACATGACCGAATTGACCTCTACCCCCGGATTGGCGTACAAATCTACCCTCAGACTTGACCGCCTTGCGGATCGTTTCGCGATAGGCGACTTCTGGGTTACCAACATTCGCTGAGACGTTAAACTCTCGGACGAGCCTATCAACAATGATTTCGAGGTGAAGTTCACCCATACCAGACAAGAGTGTCTGTCCAGTTTCTGAATCTTGATGGACTTTAAAGGTGGGGTCTTCTTCAGCGAGTTTAGAGAGGGCGAGGTTGAGTTTGTCAATATCAGATTGTGTGCGAGGTTCAACTGCGATGGACATTACCGGGAGCGGGAACACCATAGTTTCTAAGGTGATATGTGCTTTCGGATCACAAAGTGTGTCCCCTGTTGAAAGGTCCTTTAAGCCGATTGCTGCGGCGATGTCGCCTGCGTAAACCGCCTGCAACTCTTCCCGTTTGTTGGCATGCATCTGCATCAACCGTCCAATCCGTTCGTGTTTTCTGGTCTTACTGTTATAAAGCGTATCACCTTTTTTAAGGACACCAGAGTAGACACGTAGATACGTGAGTTTGCCAACGTGCGGGTCAGTCATAATTTTGAATGCCAGCCCACAGAACGGTTCATCGTTCTTCGGGTGCCGTGTCTCATCTTCTTCGGTTTTCGGATCAAAGCCTACTATCGGTGGCACGTCAGTTGGTGCTGGTAAGTAAGAGACGATTGCGTCTAAGAGCGGCTGTACACCTTTATTTTTTAGAGCGGTTCCGCAAAGGACAGGGACAATTTTGCCAGCGATTACAGCGTTACGGATCCCGGCTTTAATTTCTTCAGGTGAAATTTCGATACCGTCTAAGTATTTGTGGAGGAGTTCTTCATCGCAATCGGCGATAGCCTCTAACATCCGATCGCGATATTCGTTTGCCATCTCTTCCATTTCTTTGGGGATGTCTGTTTCTTGAATAACGGTACCGTCGTTACCGGCATCTGTCCCGACGTTCCAAATCTGACCTTTCATGGAGATGAGATCAACGATGCCTGTATATTGTTCTGCTGAACCGATAGGCAGTTGCACCGGAATTGCCGTGGCACCGAGACGTTCTTCCATCATCTCAACGGTGCGGAAGAAATCAGCACCGGTGCGATCCATTTTGTTGACGAATGCGATTCGGGGTATATTATATTTATCGGCTTGTCTCCAAACAGTTTCGGATTGTGGTTCAACACCACCGACTGCGCAGAAAACCGCAACTGCCCCGTCGAGTACGCGAAGTGAACGTTCGACTTCAACAGTAAAGTCAATATGCCCGGGTGTATCAATAATATTAATATGGTGTTTTTTCCAGTGGCAGGTCGTTGCGGCGGCAGTAATCGTGATACCGCGTTCTTGCTCTTGGACCATCCAGTCCATAGCAGTGGTACCATCGTCGACATCACCGATTCGATAGACTCTACCGGTATAATATAGGATACGTTCGGTTACGGTAGTTTTGCCAGCATCAATGTGTGCCATGATGCCGATATTCCGCATGTGAGGTAATTCTAAGCGCTGTGGAGTGCTATTTTTTGTATCTGCCACGGTTGCGCCACTCCTTTTATATTTTCCATTTCGGCTATAAGCCGTGCTAACATCTCTACCATCGATAATGTGCGAAAGCTCGGTTGGCTTCTGCCATTCGATGCTGATCCTGTTTCCTACGGATTGCGCCGCCTTCGTTCTGCGACGCTTCAAGTATTTCACCAGCGAGACGTTCTGCCATGCGTCTTTCGCCACGGGCGCGAGCAGATTGGATAATCCAACTGAAAGCCAATCGTTGTTTGCGCTCAGCTTTGACATCAACCGGGACCTGGTAGGTTTGGCTGCCTACACGGCGGGGCCGAATTTCGAGGACCGGCTTGACGTTATTGATCGCTTGACGGAACACAGCGAAGCCTTCTTCATTTGTCCGCTCTTCGATAATTTTGAAACTCTCATATAGGATTGATTGGGCAGTGCTTTTCTTCCCGTCCAACATGAGACTATTAATAAACTTTGATACGAGCTTACTGTTATAGATTGAGTCAGGACTGACATCGCGTTTACTGATATTTCCACGTCTCGGCATCTAATATTCCTCCGTTGTTTAGTCGGGTTTCCGAGCACCGTACTTTGAACGTCCCTGGCGACGATTTTCGACACCAGCGGTATCCAACTGCCCACGGACGATGTGGTAACGCACGTTAGAAAGGTCTTTCACTCGCCCACCCCGAACCAAAACGACTGAGTGTTCTTGCAAATTGTGATCGATCCCCGGAATATAACAGGTGGCTTCGTAACCGGTGGTGAAACGCACCCGGGCTACTTTACGCAGTGCCGAATTCGGTTTTTTCGGCGTTATTGTTTTCACCTGTAGACAGATACCGCGCCGCTGGGGACATTGCTCAAGCACCGGCGATTTCGTTTTCTTCCGGGACTTCTTACGCGGTTTTTTAATTAACTGGTTAATCGTTGGCATTTCATACCTCCGAGATAAAATCTGTGGGGGCTTCTGGCATTAAAAAAAGCCCGCGCGGGGCATCACAACTTCAACAGAACAAATTAACGTGGAATTTGGGTACGACGTTAGTATGTTTCCGGATAATTGCCCCTTTCTCCCAAAAAGATTTAATAGGGTTTCCAAAGTAAATATTATACCCGCTGAAAAATCGTTTGTCAAATTTTTTTGAAAAAAAAAGTAAAAAACACGGAAACTCTATGAATTTCTTAGTTTTTTAGCGATTTTCCACGTAAAATAACCGTCTGGACACTTAAATTTTGGTCGACAATGACAATATCTGCTATTTTACCTGTCGCAATTGAACCTACGGCTGCCGCGACCCCTAAATTTTCTGCCGGTGTTGATGTTGCCATTGTTAATGCATCTTCGAGTGAATTTCCCCAATTGATGACATTGCGAATCCCATCGATAAGCGTTATATTCGCACCTGCGAGGCGTTCGGTCGGTTTGCCGACATCGAGCCACATCGCGCCGTTGCGGACGTACTTCTCGGTGGTGCCGGTTTCAAAAGCTGTATCGCGTTCGGAGATCGCATCTTCATTGAGGCGATAGGCATCAAATTGAGGCACATAAGTGGCTGAGGCCTGCCATTCTTCAGTAGGGACCCCAGCGAGTTCTGTACAGTCCGTAATCAACCCGACTGCGTCAATTCCTTTCTGCTGAATCAGGTGATGCCCCCAAAAGGGGTGGACATGGTGTTCGTCGATGATGAGTTCTGCGTGGATATTTGGGTGGGAAAGTACCGCTTCAATTGCACCGAGTGTGCGGTGATGCATCCCGCTCATACCGTTGTAGGTATGTGTCGCACGCGTTATACCTGCGTCAATCGCTGCCATCGCTTGTTGGTATGTGGCATTGGTGTGTCCCATTGCGATGACGATGTCGTTGTAAGCGTCCGTCCTAAAGGCTGCGAGGTGCTTGATAAATTGGAAGTTTTCATCGTTTTCCGGGGCAAGAGAAATCACTTTCAAGGTCCCGTCGGAGGCTGCCCACATTGCATGAAATTCTTCAAAGTTCGGGGGTGTAATATACTTCGCATTCTGGGCACCGTTTTTAGCGAGACTCCCGAATTTCCCTTCAACATACGAACCGATAATCTGTGAACCATCGGCAACTGGCTCGTCAACGACGTGTGCAATAGCGGTTAAGGCACCGTTGATTTGTGCCATACTGCCGGAGGAGATACCTAACACCAATGAGGTGACACCACTGCGGGCATGGGCACGCGCGATTGCTACTATATCTTCGACTTCACCTGTCATTGTATCATAGCCGCCACCGCCATGTACTAATCCATCAATCAGCCCCGGAATTACAAGGCAGTTAGATGCGTCGATGACCTTCCCCAGCGGTTGAAGCGTATCTTTTGTTATTTCTGAAATTGTGTCGTCTTGAATGAGGATATTCCCTTGTCCGTAATGTTTTGGGGTGTAGATATCGCCATTCAGAATTGTCAGTGTTTCCATATCTCCGAGTGTGCCTTAAATTTCGTAGGACTTACGCAAAAAGCAGTAAGGGTCAGTATTTTTAAAAAACACCCCCTAAATCCCCTAGAAGAAACATCCCAGCAAAAACACCCCGCATATCCCCCCTTATCAGGGGGGTAGGGACTTTAAAAGGAAATGCGTAAGCACTATTTCGTTAGATCTGTTCAGATACCCACAAAACGCTTTGCGCGAGAAATCGTAGAAAGGGTTCTACTTCAAAGTCCTGTTGATGTCCGAGTGAGGTATAACAGACGCGACCGCCATTATGCAAACGTGTCCATGCTACCGGTTCGGCGTGTTCGTCGGTGTGTCCCATCAGTAATAAAGATGTATCGTCACGAAGTGATGGATTTTTGTAGAGACTCCCATAGCTATCAAACGCTGGAATCCCCTTCAAGATCGGGTGTTCTGCCTCAACTAATTCCACACGCGTAATGGGTCCATGACCGTAATGCCCTTGATAGTCGCCACCGAGAACATCTTTATCAAACGCAAGATAGTTTTGATACGCGTGGCTGGCTGTCCTGACACCAACAAGCGGTCTACCTTGTTCAGAGTAATCTTGAAATTGCCTGAGTGATGCTCCGTCTGTATTGAGACGCCGCGTGAAAACTAACAAAGCATCTGCCTCATCCAATGCCGCCAAAGATGGATCGTCGTCTTCTGATCTGTAGACGATTAGATTTGTGTTGATTGGATAGTGTTTTTCAACAAATGCCTTGAAAGTGAGCAAAGATGCTTCGGAGTCGTATTCAAAAGAACCTGAGAGCATGCAGAGGTTAAGCACAGATTTGTTCCTTTCTATTTTCGTTCTAAAAACAGAAAACTGTAAGCGTAAGGGTTTTTCTCGTCGGGTTCACCGTCGATGCGTTTCACTTCCTGCCATGCTGTTATATCAAATGCTGGGAAATAGACATCGCCTTCAAAGGTAGCATGAATCTGCGTGATATAGAGCCTGTCGGCATGCGGAAGAAATGCTTGGTAGATAGGGGCACCACCGCATATCATGAGTTCTTCTGTTTCTGCTTTCTTGCAGTGGCTGATAATATCGTCTACTGCGTGTGCGACAATACAGCCTTCTGGTGCCTTGTAATCTGTATTTCGCGTGAGAATAATGTTGAGCCGCTTTGGTAAAGGATTTTTGAGGGTTTCAAAAGTCTTACGTCCCATAACGACGGGTTTGCCGAGGGTCATATCGCGAAAATGTCGCTGGTCAGCAGGCATCTGCCATGGGATGTCTGGTCCGTTGCCGATCAGCCTGTTTCTGTCCATTGCGGCGATCATTGAAATTAACATTTTAGGGTGCTGCTCCTTCCTCTCGTTCTCCCATTTCTATCCCGGTCACGACCTGTTCAGCAAAACGGAGGACCGTCTCTTTTAGCATACGAGGGACCAGTTTAATCTTGTTTCGATGTTTCCACTCCATTTCAAATTGGCCTGTCTTTACGAGTTCATCAATCCCTTTTTGAACAGTTTTGACATCAGTTTCAAAGTGATCAGCGAGTTTACGGAGGCTTAAAGGCTCCTCGGTTTGAAAAGAGAGTACTTCAATCCACAACCACATGCCTAACCGCCGTGCGAAACGCGAGAGGTCCTCCGCAGTGTCCGACAGATGGATGATTGATGCGAAACAGTAAGCGGCGTGGTGTGGATAGTCATTTAGCAGTTCCTCAAACTCCTCAAAAATCAGCTGAATGAGGAAGGCTGCTTCTTCTGATAATGTTAATTCACCGATATCCAGAGGGTTGCCATTCTGTCCGGGATCACCGAAGTTATTCCGGTTTTGCTTTTTTTGTTCCATTATTTTCTTAAAATAGGGTATAGCGAGTTCGGATGTGTGAAGTTTTTGGTGTTAGGCGACTCAAATTGTCAGCTATTCGTCGGTAGCGGAAACGTGGAAATATGCAATGTAAATCTCAGGAGTCATACCGACCCCTATTAATGTTACCTTTTCATACGGTTTTATTTCTTTAATAGAAAGTCTATCCACCCAATTATCTGGAAGTCCACCTTTATCCATTGTGCTACTATATCCGGATCCCCTTGTCCAGTTGTGCCAATTTTTTTCAGATTTCTCGGGTCTGTGCCAAAACACTGTGATCCTGTCGCCAGCTCGGAAGGTTTCAGCATTTGTAAAGTCCCCCGGCTTGGTGTTCTCACGGTGTTCGCGCCCGCGAAATGTCATATAAGATTTTTCGATTCCCGGAAATTCGTGGTATGATTGCCGCAGAGGGTTAACCACAATATGGAAAACTGCTAACTCATTGAGTCGGCTCATCCCCTTAATTTCGAGGGTTTCATGGCTTTTGGCAAGATTGATAGGAAGCCTCTGTTGCTCGTGCAAGTCTCCAGCATTAATGTCGAATTCCAAGATATTGTCCTTGAGTTCAAAGTTGGCAATCTCTGCATTATCTTCCTCCAAAACCCAATAAATCGTAATCATGTCCCCGGAGCGGAAAATAGCATGCTCGTAGGAATCTCCACAACCTGATAGCCATATTAGGAAGCTTATAGTGAGCAGCATCAGCCCTTTTATTTTGAGCATCTTGATTCTCCTCTTAGACAATCATAGGTGCGCGAATTGCGTCGTGGTGTTGATAGCTCTCTAACTGAATGTGCTGCATCTTGAAAGCATCAATTGACTTGATTTTCGGATTCAAAACGAGTTTCGGCAGTGGGTAAGATTCCCGTTTGAGTTGCATTTCGACGGCTTCAAAGTGTGCGTGGTAGATGTGGGCATCCCCTAAAGTGTGGACGAATTCATACGGTGTTAAATCTGTTACTTGCGCCACCATGTGCAGAAGCAGCGCGTAGGAGGCAATATTAAAGGGCACACCTAAGAACATATCACAACTCGGCTGATACATCTGCAGCGACAGCTTGCCGTCTGCGATAAAGAATTGAAAGCACATGTGGCAGGGTGTCAATGCCATCTCCTCTAATTCCGCCGGGTTCCACGCCGTGACAATATGTTTACGACTATGCGGATTTGTCCGGATTTGTTCAATTACCTTGGCTAACTGATCAATCGTTCCATCTTCAGTTTGCCATTTTCGCCACTGAACGCCGTATATCCGTCCAAGGTACCCATCACGCCCCCAAGCATCAGCGTTTGCGTTCCATATCTGTGTCCCGAGTTTCTCAAACTGCTCAGCGTGATCATAGCCGCGCAAGAACCCTAAGAGTTCCGCTTTTACGGACCGGAATGCGAGTTTTTTCGTGGTTACGGCAGGAAATCCGTCTTCGAGATTATATCGCATTTGCATGCCGAAGATGGCTCGGGTTTTCCCATTTCTGCCCTCTCGGTCAACGCCCGTGTTTAATACTTGTTGCAGTCCTTCAAGGTATTGTTTCATCGCTACTGATTTCCAGCATTTATGGCTGGCACCCTCCTATGAACACACTCTATAAGCACAAGACTATCGATCTGTGCTGCCAAACCCGCCTCTTGAAGCGGCTGCCATCTGTTCAACCTCATTCCATTCTGCCGTATCTACACGGACAAAAATCCCTTGCGCAATCCGACTGCCTCTTTCGACCTTCACAACCTCGTCGGTAAAATTATAGACTTGGATTTTCAGTTCATCCTCTTCGCCACAGTAGTCGTTATCAACGATGCCGACCCCTTGTGGCATCAGCAGCCCGAATTTGCGCGGTGTGCTGCTGCGTAGACAAACCATTAGCATATAACCGGGCGGGGTTTCGACGACCACATTAGCAGGGATGAGTACGATGGATTGTGGCGCGATTTCTGCGGATTCTCGGCAGATAAAATCGAAGCCTACAGACCCTGACGTTTCATATTTCGGCAACGGGAGTGTCTTATCTATGCGTTTGATATTAATTTTCATCGACATTAGGGTACAGGGACTCCTGCTATTTTGCATTCGATACGATAAACTGAGGTGCTTGCTGTGATAAATAGGGTTTTCCAGTCATCACCGCCCCATGCCAAGTTCGCCGCGCGCTCAGGGACAAGAATAATGCCGAGGTGCGTTCCGTCTGGCGCGAAGACCCAGATCCCGTCTGGACCGGTTAGGTAGACATTTCCTTGGACATCAGCTTTCATGCCGTCAGGTTTACCGTTATCCCCCTCTTCTTCACCGAATACGCGATCGTTTGTGAGGGTGCCGTCGGGTTGTATGTCAAAGGCGCGGACATGCATCCGTTCGGTATCGTTAATATAGAGGATGGATTCGTCTGGTGAAAAGCAGATGCCGTTAGGTCTGTCAAAGTCGTCAACGAGAAGTGTCAACGTTTCATAGTCGGAAGACAAGCGGTAGACCCCTTGAAAGTCGAGTTCTTTTTCGGATTCCACCCCGTATGCTGCACTTAACCCGTAAGGTGGGTCTGTGAAATAGAGACTTCCATCGGATTTGACGACAATATCGTTGGGACTGTTCAAGCGTTTGCCCTGATAGTGCGAGGCAATAGTGATAACATCGCCATCAGCGGTTGTGAGTGATACTCGTCGGTTTGCGTGTTCACAGGCGATGAGATGTCCACCTTTGTCGTAGGTCAATCCGTTTGATTTTCCAGAGGGATCTCGGAAAATCGTCATCCCGGCATCGTCATCCCATTTCCGCATCTTGTTAGCAGGGATGTCGCTGAAAAGTAGGAACTGTCCAGTTGCGTGCCAGAGCGGTCCCTCGGTGAATTGGCAGCCTGTTGCTATTTGTTCAATGTCTGCCCCGGCATCAACCAAATCTAATAATTGTGTGTTGCGTACGTCAAGTGCCATATTTCCCTTTCAAATGTTATACCACTGTAACATTAACTAAAGTTTGGACAATCGCTGGAACTGCAAGTGCCTAATGAGATCAAGGGCGGATTGCCGCCTCTCGGAAACCTTAGGAACTCACGTTAATAAAAGTAATAACTGGAAGATGTAGACTCTTCTGCTACGGAGATAATGAGAATGCCATACAATGCAGCAGTTACACAGGTGCCGGCAATACACCCCTCGATAGCTCCACGTGTCTGAATATTTTTGGCTTTTAACGTGTAGGCATCGGTGTAAAAGGCGACATATTCAGGTGATTTTCCAAGGAGCGCACTGGCAGGTGGAGCGGGTTCATACAGATAGCCTCCAGCGACTCCGAAAAGACCGCCAAAACAGCCGAAAGCACGCCATATATTCTGATTCGTGCGAGCTACCGCATCTCTTTGGGCAGCGTTCAAGGCTTCAGCCTGAACCGAAAGTTGTTGAGCTAACGTCACAAAAGGCATTCCGAAGGTTAGGAGTGCCATCAAAAGAACAAAAAAATGGAATGCGGAATCTATTTTCATCTATTTCCCTTTCAATATATAACAAGAACCTAAGTTGCTACCTAAGCGAAACAACCGATTCAATCATATACAGGCATCTGTAATGATTCACTAAAGTTTGGACAATTTGTCTGTTATTCAGGTAAGTTTTCGCGGAAGAGGGTCAACGCTCGTTGGAAACCTAAATATTCGCTGAAAATATCTTTGACAACTATCCTTTTTAATGTTAACATACTCTTAAAGTGTAGATATGGGGTTTCACGTGGTGATCGTGTGCTTTGCACACCATCCATTTAAAGTAAAGGAAGTGCCTGGGGCGATTCGAACGCCCGACCTTCAGCTCCGGAGGCTGACGCTCTATCCAGCTGAGCTACAGGCACATAGAGGTTTCAAGAACGAAACCGATACTCACTTATAGACATTTCTAATTATTTTAACAGATTCAATATCTTTTGTCAAGTTTTTCAGCAAGAAAAGATCTAAGGAGGCGTAGTAGGGTGAAACGCAAATTCAAACAATTTTCAATTCTCACGGTCTTGGTTGTCTTTCTATTCAGTTTTGCCCCGGATATAGTAGAGAGCCGCCGCGGCTTTGGGGGCGGACGGAGTTTCAGTCGTAGCCGGAGTTTTAGTCGCAGCTCAACCCGGCGGAGTTACAGTGCACCGAAGCGATCCACGAGTAGCACACGCAGCAGTACGCGTTCATCAACACGGACGACGCGCAGTGCAAGAAGTACCTATAGCAGCAGTAGTGCCTCAAGATCAACGAGCACGCGTGCGAGCACAACAGCACGTCAGCGGCAGACGGCAACGAGCCGTGCGAAAGCGACGACCGCAACAAACCGAAGCACAACTGCTACACGCAGCCAACAACGCGCAACGACTGCTCAGAACCGAAAACAGGTTCGACAACTCAAATCACAAAACCGCACTTTGAAACGCCAAGTCAGAACAGCGAATCGTCAGACTGCCCGCGCACGCCGGGATCAACGCTCCACTATTAACATCAACAACTATGGTGGATATTATCCTATGATGGGGTATTCGATGTACAGCATGAGCGCATCTATGGCGTTTAACAATCTGATGTTCGATATCCATTTCCATGACTACTACAACCACGCGATTCGTCATAGTTACCTGTGGCATTATCACCATCGAGATTATGATCGGTCGCATTGGAGTGCCGAAAAACAGGCGGAGTACGAGTACTATAAGGATTACTACGAGAGCCAAGGTGTTGAACCGAACGCGAATTACGTAGATCCGGGGACGAATGCGGATGAAAACTATGTGGCAAGTTATGTTGAAGAAAATCCAGATAAATTTTACGGGGATGGTGCAGAGGTTTACACTGTTGACGAGCTCCCAGATGAGGCGGCAATCAAACAGGAACTCCTCGCGGCTGCTGGAGAGACACCAACAGTAACGACACCCAGCGCATCAACAACCCAAACGCGGGCACCACCGACCACGCGGACTGTTTATGTAGAGAAAAAGACATCTGGTGCAACTTGGTTCGTCCTTATTTTTGGAAGCCTCCTTATTGTCGGTGTAGTCGTATTGGTGATGTATAACAAAGGTTATTTTTAGGTGGTGATATGGCACTATTTGGTAGAAAAAATGGAAGATCCCTATTCGGGAAAAAGAAAGATACCGAACCTAAAAAGCCGGAACGGCATGAGTTGGTTGACATTCCGATTGACAGCATGATTGAACTCTCCGACATCATCACTTATGAGGAGACTGGAGATACTTCACACGCCTTCAAGCTTGTCACACGAAAGAAGTATGAGGGTGCCAGTCTGCGTCGCTATATGTATCATGTTCGCGACGCGGAGGAAGAAGTTGTACTCGGCGTTGACCATGTTGCAGGAACCACGGACGAGTATGAGATTTCCCGATGGATTGTTGATGATGAATGTGAACTCGCTGATCCGCTGCCTGAATTCATGACGCTCTATTTTCCAGACCCGGATAATGAAGACGAAGACATCGCCCTTGAATACAGCCGACAGGATATTGTGCCTGCAACCCTTACCGTTACAGATGCTCAGGGACAAGAGAGGTTCGATGTTGAACTCCACGAATACGCGAGCGGAGATGATGAGTTTATGTCTATCGAACTTTGCGGGGATTGGCTAACGTTCTATACCGGTGTACTCATCACGCGTTCTGATATAGAAATCTATCCAGCGATGGAAGCGCAGTCTGGCAGTAAATAAATTTCATCCTCTATCTATCTGTGAGGCAAGGTTTTTGTGCCTTGCCTCACGGCAACCCAACATCCTTTTCCATTCGCAACTTCGCGCCCGCGTCGAAAATCCACATACATGGCTACAGGAGTGCACTGAGAATGGATCTATTGAAAATGAGCGAAAGGGAGATTTATAAACTGGGGCTCCGAACACCCATAAAGCACCTCAGGCTTGATGGAACAACACGGTTTCTCGGAATCTGTAAACCACACAAGGATGACATCAAATTAGCGATTTTCATGGTGTTCAAGTGCTTATACACATGCCGCCCTTACAGGGCTCATCGGCTTGTTTGAACCGCTGCTATAAACATAGCGTCCCTATGGGACTAAAGAGGTTTGTGAAGTTTTTAGGGTTTCCGGGCAAAACCCGGTTCGGTTAGGATGCAGGTCGCATATGGGCGTGTACGCCGCAAAACCGAACCTACCGGTCCTGTTACCGAGACGATTATTTTTTTTAAAATTGACAGTTATGGAGAAAACTTATGATACCGCCAATCACAAAACTGCTCATAAAAATAGAGCAACTTGAATGGGATTTAGCAGAGGTAAAGAAGGAGTTAGAAAAACTTCAAGCCCCCTTCATGAAGTCTCTTACACCTGAGGAACGTTTAGCTGCACGGTCTGCAAGAGTCTGGGCACAAAATGAAAGACGGCGTTCTTTACGCAAAAAACGTGATCCCGAAGCTAAAACCCTCACAGCAGAGGAACTTCAGCAGCTTTCGATAGAGGAGGGCATAGACCCAGAGGACAATCTTTTGAGTAGTGCTATCATTGAAGAACGGGAGAAACGAAGAGAGTGAATTTCTTCTGGTTAGACGCAAGTGCATACGCCAAACGGTACGTAGAAGAACCAAACGGTACGTAGAAGAAAAAGGGACACAATTGGTTAACTACCTCTTCACACGTGTTCCTTTAGAACGTATGATCTGTTTGTTTGACGGTGGAGGCGAGGTCATTTTCGTCTTCGTGCGCCGGAGAAATGAAGGTAAAATTACCACAACGCATTTCAATCAGCTCCGAGAGCACTTTGAAACTGAATTTGTTGATCGCGATGAGGTGGAGCAAGTATTCCAAACCGAGGATCAAATAACCGATTCGTGGGATCTTATTGAAAACCATTCGATCAACAGTACCGACGCTATCCTCCTACAATGTGCGCTTGATAGAACTAATGAACTACGGATAGAAGGAGATAATCTGGTTCTGGTCAGTTCCGATAAACGCCTCCTACGAGCCGCACAAAACGAAGGGTTGCTCACGTTCAATCCTGAAACCGATGGTCAAACCGCCTTAGATGTCCTGATTGATCCACCATAAAAACCAGATTTTCTTTTCCCGATGGGGGATCTAAGCATATCAACGCCGCATGTTTACGAGATAGATCCCACCTGCCACGAGAAGGGCGCCGACGAGCAGACTCAGTGTGAGTTCGTCACCTAAGACCAGATAGCTGAACAAAACACCCGAAAGCGGTGTAGCAAAGAAAAGTACCACCAATTTACTCGCACTATATCTCTCAAGTATTGCAGTCCACGCCAAGAAACAGTAGCCAGCAATAACACCACCTTGATAAAGAAGCGCAACAGCACTTGAAAGTGTCAGCTGCATCGGTTCACCGCGTTCGAGTAGGAAACTCATTGCGGCATAACACGGTAGACTCAAACTTAGATACCAGACCAAGAGCCGGTACGGGTGAATGGCTTGAACGAGTAGTTTTGTTACAACGACGCGTAACCCTAAGAAACATCCGCTGATGAGGACAAGGATGTCGCCGAGGATGCTCGTTTCACCTTCACCGAGGTGCGGGGCGACGGTTACGAAAACACCGCTGAAGGCGACGATGATCCCTAATGTCTTTGTAATAGAGAGGCGTTCGCCGGGAATCCAGAAATGCGCGAAGAGTGCTGTGAAAAATGGGTAGACGTTAATAAAAATAGTAGAGCGAGATGCTGTTGTGAGTTCGGTTCCGGTATTCAAGCAGATAATTTGAAGTATGAAAATCGTTGTGAGTAGCAACAATCGTAGAAATTCGCCACGGCGCAAACCGAGTGAGACACGGCGAAAGAGCGACCAACCGCCGACAACAACAAGACCTATCACAAAGCGGAAGAACGCCAACGCCATCGGTGGGAAATCTTGCAAACCGACTTTTATTGCGGGCGAATTCCCACCCCAAAGAAACGCGAGGAGCAGACTGAGAGCAATAATTTTCCCGTGCGGCTCCTCGCTGATAACGTTGGATTTGGGGGGTGTCCCGATAGTCTCTTTTCTGTTTGAAGGCAACTGTTGTCCTCGGTGGCAATTATTGTGCTCTGAGAAAATTTAAATCAATCGTAGGCACCGGGGCGATGGTTACCCATTAAACGCTGTTGACGGTCTGTTGCTTGCTCCAAGATCGCATCATTGAACTGAAACCGATTCAGGTAGGGCGGGAATTTCTGCGTGATCATCCGATTCGCGTAATGCACTTGTAATAGGTATCGGGTCTGATCGCTCCGATTCGCAGTGCCTCGGTGCCAGACCTCACTCCGGAAAATCACGACATCACCACCATTACAAAGGATACTCTGTTCCTTTGCACCTTTCCATTCGGCTTCACCATCGGGTCGTCGTCCGGAAAGATGGCTACCTGGAACGAACTTTGTTGGACCGAGATCTTCGTAGAGGTCATCGAGATAGTAGTGAGCGGTTGTGATGAAAATTGGCACCTTGACGCGCGGGTCTTCCAAGAGGTCTGCTGGCAGCGGGATAGGCAGCCAATCTATATGCAGTCCTTGATCGGGGCGCCCTGGACCTGTTACCCAAGCGGTCATGCCGATGACGTGACAATCGTCACCGTGAACGGCTTCTGCTAATTCAATGACCGGAGATTTGTCGAGGTAATGCAGAAACACTGGGTCGCGATTGAAGGCGTTATTGATGTGTTTGTTAAGGAAACCGCTGCCGTTCTCAGGCAGGTTGTGCCGATCAAAACTTTCAGGGATCGCGGTGAGTCGATCCATTGCATCGCGAAGTTCCGCGAGTTGTGCCTCGTCAATAACCTTTGGAAGATAGGCATACCCGTCTTCTTCCATCGCCTTGACTTGGTTTTCGAGATCAGGGTAGGCTACGAGAGGTAAGGCTTGGCTCATTATCTGCTTCTCCTTTTAGAAAAATAAACTGAACATGGAATCTCCCACTTGTGTATTTTACAACTTTCGAGCGTTGATGTCAACTTTTTTTCTGAACAATTCGTTAACAAAGTGCATCCAATATAGTGTAAAGAAGAATAATAGTTATCACAAAAAGGAGAAAATAAAAATGAGAAACGAAAACGTAACGCCCGAAGTTCATGAATCTGTAAAAAATGTTAATACTAAAGATACTGGTATCCGTGTACTGGGGGTTGTACTGGAATCCTTACCGGGTAATCTGTTCCATGTGAAGTTAGAGGAGAACGACCACAAAGTTGTGGCGTACCTCGCCGGTAAGTTGATGCAGCACAAAATCTGGGTGCTTCCCGGTGATCAGGTTACCGTTGAACTTTCTCCGTATGACCTGACGCGTGGACGCATTGTCTGGCGGAATCCCGGCAATTAGAAAATGCCTTGAGAGGTGCGCGGTTTCATGGCGAGCGTTAGCTGCGTCTAATCGCGCGCCTTCTGTTATGCAGATTAATTTTCAATGCGTGTAGTTACACGTTTCTGCAGGTGAACCTAACTATGGAAGGAATAGTCATAAAAGCGAGGGGTGGTGCGTACGAGGTACAAGTAGACAAACAGTGTTATACTTGTGCCGTGCGTCACCACCTCATTGAAGATGAGAAGAAGCGGCTCGCCGAGACGAAAGAGATGCCGTACGTCGATTTGGTCGCAGTTGGCGATCGAGTTCGCATTTCAGTTCCTGCGAGTACAGAGGAAAATGGGTACATTGAGGAATGTCTCCCTCGCGAAACCCAATTTGGACGTACACGTATGGACGGTTGGCGCCAGGTGATCGTCGCTAATTTAGAGATACTGCTTATCATCTTTGCTGCTCGGCATCCGACACTCAAGTTGCGGATGCTGGATCGGTTCCTCGTTACAGCTGAGGCATCTGATGTGGAACCGGTGATCTGTATCAACAAAATGGATTTGGCAAAATTGGAGAATGTACAGGGCGAATTGAAATTATATGAAGAATTAGGTTATAAAGTGGTTTATACAAGTATCATGACGGGTCTCGGTGTTGATGAATTGCGCGAAGCGATGCGGGATAAGATTTCAGCGATTGTAGGATCGTCAGGGGTTGGGAAGTCTTCTCTCCTGAATGCGTTACAACCGGGACTCCAATTGCGCACGGGTGAGGTGGACCAACGTATCCACAAAGGACGGCATACAACGACAGAAGTCATGTTAATGCCGCTTGCTTTTGGCGGATTTGTGGCGGATACCCCCGGTATCCGGACGCTTGGTTTGCTTGAGATTGATGACGAACAGGGATTAGATATCCATTTTCCTGAGATGCGTCCTTATATCCCGGAGTGCAAATTTGCGGCATGTACGCACCAGCATGAACCCGCATGTGCTGTTAAACAGGCGGTTGAAACTGGCAATATTAGTCCACTCCGGTATGAGAGTTATCTCCGGGTCTCTGGATTCAAGGAGGGGAGATATGAACGAAACACAGATAAGAGAAGAGCGGAGCGAAACCCGAGACGACGCAAACGCTGACCTTGAGAAGTGGGCGGATGCGATTAACAACTTGTTACGCATTATTGAAAGGAGCGAACGGAAACTTGGATATTTCCAGAACAGAGTAAAACAGGCGAAATTCATGGATCAACCGAATCAGCGTAAGATTCGGACTGCGGGTGCTCAAATAGGCGTGCACTCTGCCCAATTAGAGGGGTTGCGTAACGAATTGCGGCAGCTGGAACGCCTTTACAGTGGCGGTATTTCCCTCCGGAATACCACAGAGAATGAGCTTCGTCAAATTTGGGGATGGATCAACCGCCCCGGCATCAGGAATCTTCTTTATACAGCGCGGGTTTCGTTTGAGACATTTCTGGAGGATTGGCACCGTTGGACGGCAGATAAAGATATATATACGCTGGCTATTGAAGTCTGCACCACACGCCTCCTCATCGGATTTATGCTCCTTGAGTGTAATGCTGACACGGTTACAGTCAAATTCGTCATCATTCGACCCGATTATCGCGCTCGCGGGTACGGCACTGACACACTCATTGAAACCGTCCGATACGCGTTTGAGATGCTCGGCGCTGAGCATGTTACGCTACAGGTGTCACCCGACAACGGTCCCGCGCTCACCTGTTTTGAGAATGCTGGCTTCCAGTACCTTAGTTACACCGACATGACGCAGCAGACTTACACCATGGGGATTGAGCACAGCGAGTGGGCAGGCGATAAAGTCATAGATGAAGAGGATGTTGCGCCACAGTTGAGTGCTCCACTCAAAGTGTTTTTTGATCCTGAGGAATGATTTTCATGTTTTTATAGATGGGCAAAGCGTATTTGGTGAACGGGACAGAGGATGATATTTCTCTGTCCCGATTTTTTTTTAGATGACTATGATGTAATTCTGTTAGCTGCCAAAAGTGCATCCAAAAATGTGTAAAATAGTAAGGCTGCATAACTTGCATTAATAATAAAACGAAATATCCATGGCAATGGAGAAAACAGTGATAAATTTTTGTAACGTGTTAAATAGTTCATCGAGTGTGCGGGTGCATGCGCATTGGGAACCGATTGCGGATGCTACATTTAATATGCACAACGATTCACCAGAACTCGCTGAGATGTTTAATCTGTCCCCTTAATCGCTACGAGTACCGATGCTCAAAAAGCCAATGCTTTTCTGGCACGTGTTTCTGTTGTTCCGCACTATTAGGGCGGACGCAAAATTGGAAATTCACTGATGAAACGTTACATAGGCACTGTAAGACTTATTCACAAGGTTTGAGACTACGCCAGTAAAGCGTTTTGCATTTTCTAAAAAAGAGAAGAATTGGTAGTAGGGTAAACTTGATGTTGACAACACTCATCCGTAGAGAACTACTTGACAACCTGATGACGTTTCGCTTCGCTGCAGCCGTTTTCATTACACTGTTGCTTGTGGTTACAAATACCGTTGTGCTTATTAAGGACTATGAACGACGCTTGGCAGGCTACAACGATGCCGTTAAAATGCATCAACGCCAACTCCAAGAGACAAATACCTATTCAGCAGGTGAAGTGTATGTTGACCGTCCACCGAACCCCTTGAGCATTTTCAATGTCGGATTCGACAAGCGACCCGGAAACGAAGTTAAGGTAACACACGGATATGTCCCGTCGCTGTGGGATGCTGACAGGCACGGTTCAGATAATCCGTTTATGAACATTTTTACATCCATGGATATTGTCTTTATTTTTGAGGTTGTGTTGAGTTTGTTGGCACTGGTTTTCGCCTACGATGCCCTCGCTGGAGAGCACGAGCGAGGGACATTACGTTTAGTCTTGACTAACCCCGTTCGTCGCGGACATATCCTGCTTGCGAAATACATCAGTGCGATGCTCTGCCTGCTGGTGCCATTGCTGATGAGCCTTCTCCTTGCTGTGATTTTACTAACGAATTCCGCTGCTATTTCCCTAAATATGCATGATTTCCTGCGCATCGGCGGCATTATTTTCGCATCTGTTGCGTATCTGTCAGTGTTTTACCTCATTGGCATGCTGATTTCGGCGGCGATGCGTCGAACAAGTAGCGCATTGATGCTCTCTATGTTCATCTGGGGGTTTTTAGTGCTGGTCTATCCAAACGTGACGCTTGCTGTGATCCGCCGTTTTGAGGCACCACAAGCGCGCACGGCGTCCACCTTCAACCAAATTGAACAGATTTGGGAAGAATTTGACAGAGAACGGAAACACTTCCTTGCCACTGACGCTTTCCCAGGTGAAGATTGGGGGCTTGAACTCAGGGGAGGCGGATCCCGCCATGCTTACCTTTGGGACGACCCTCGGACGCTATTTTACACCTATGAAAGTGTCATGAATTTTGAAACACTTGGTGGGGAAGATGAACCCAAGATCCCTCACGCGCAGCATCATTTCCGTTTCCTCGGTCGGCTGGTTACGGATACAGCAGACCAAACGTGGCTTATCCGAAAGCCTGCATTGGAGGATATTTTTGTTAAACCCGCGAAAGTGGAGAGGGCCTGGTTGAAACTCTCGCCTATTGGATTATATGATGCTGCAACTCAAGCATGGGCAGGCACGGATATGCTGGGTGCCAGAGATTTTTTCGATGCCGTGAGACAATACAGACGTCAAGTGATTAACTACCTCTACGATAAAGATGTATTTGGATCTCGTGAGTGGTTTTCTGCGGACAAGGGTGCGCCGGATTGGGGAAGCTTTCCACAATTCTCTTTTCAAAGAGTCGATACCCATATAAATGCCAAACGAGCACTGCCGGATGTATCTTTACTGCTCATGATCAATGGAGTCCTGTTCATCATAATATTTCTGATTTTCGTCAAGAGTGAAGTGTAGAGTAGTCGTCAGTTATCAGTTGTCAGTTGTCAGTTGAAAGACATTTGCTTAAGTCAAAACTCTCTTCTAACGGATACCGATGACTGGTAACGGTAAACCATTCCACTGAAAACTGAAATCTAAACGATAACCTCTTAACTGAAAACTGAGAACTGAAAACCGATAATTATAATAAAATGTGGCATATCGCAAAACGTGAACTCTATGATAATCTCAACAGTCTTCGGTTTGCACTCGCGATCGTGTTGCTCATCGGCTTGATGCTGACCAACGCTGTTGTGCATCTCTATGAACACCCGAAGCGGGTACAGGCATATAGCGATGGGGTTACCGAATACCAGAATCATTTAGCGGCTTCTGCGGATGAGAGTTTGTATAGACTCGCACAAAAGGGACCTGGAGATCTTTACAAAAAGCCGTCGGCACTCCGTTTCTGTGCAGAAGGTAGTGAAACTGACTTGCCGGGGCAAGCAATAGGGGGTACCTTGCGTTGGAGCACTGACAGATTAGAAAGTTCTTGGATACTTGCATATCCGTCAGTTGATACCAGTCTGGGGAATTTACGTCCAGACGTTACCTTGGTGGATTGGAGTTTTATCGTCGGTTACGTTTTGAGTCTGATAGCACTGTTGTTTACCTTTGATTCAATCTCTGGTGAACGTGAACGTGGCACCCTGCGGTTGATATTGGCAAATGCAATTCCGCGTCACACCGTCCTGATTGGCAAGTTTTTGGGCGCATTGATCAGTCTTAACATCCCATTTACACTTGCGATATTGATGAACCTTTTGGTGATTTCGACATCAAGCGATATCCACCTCAATGCTGAAGCATGGGGACGGTTGGGCATCATCTTTTTTATTGCGCTGCTTTACACGTGTCTTTTTCTGGCGTTAGGGCTGCTCGTTTCGGCACGTGTGCAACGGAGCGCGGTGAGTCTGGTGATCCTCCTATTGGTTTGGGTCTCTCTTGTCGTTTTTATGCCGGGTACGCTCGCTGCGATTGCGGGGGATGCCGCATCGCCCAGGGCGACTCACGGATTTTATGAACGTTCTTGGCAACTGCATAATGAACTTCGGGATCAATACAGGTCTCGTTGGCGGAAAGCGCGTGGAGATTCAAGAAAAAAAATAGAGGTGGATGGTGCGTACGTCTCTAAAGACGCTGAACAGCAGGAACACTTGCAGAAGGCACGCTTAAAACAACAGATTTCACAAGTGATCCGCGCACGCGCCATCACCCGAATGTCTCCTGTCACAATTGTTCAGCATATGTTTGAATCCTTTGCTGGAACGGGTTTCGAGCGGCACCTGCAATTCTTAGAAAATGTGAAAGTTTACGCCCGTGAATACCGAGAGTTCGTTGTTGACACTGATAAAGCGGATCCGGAAAGCCTCAATGTCATTGGGGTTCGCGAGGGGATGTCGCAGAAGCCTGTCAGTCCAGAAGCGGTTCCCATATTTGAAGACACACTCAACTTTAGTAAAGATTTTAATACTGCAGCAGTTGATTTATTGTTGTTAACACTGTTTGTTATAGTTCTGCTATCGGGAGTATATCTCGCGTTTGTGCGCGTTGAGGTATAATACAACTCGAACTCACATTGGAAATTAGGTTGTTTTTTGACCCCAAAGCATACTTTTTTCCGTTTTTTTTTCCAAAAACATGCAAAAGTGCATCCGAAAATGTGTTTAAGCGAATCATTGTCATTTTTTAATGGCGATGGTATCTTAATACCGCTTTATCGCGGTAGAGAGAAAAAGGAGGAATTTGTTATGTTAGCAAACCAGAGGAGGTGTGACACTTAGTGTTGCGCCCTTGCGGTGTGACACTAAGTGTCGCACTCTTTGGAAAGGGACGGAGGGTTGAACTCCCTCTGTCCCCTATTTTGACATATTTCGCAAAGTATGCTATTTTCGGGTCAGGATGTGCGACACGCATTAAACGCAGGACCATTTAGTCTTCCCGATTTTGATCGGAAGATCGCGAGCACAGCTCGCTCCTACGAAGATCGCGAGCACAGCTCGCTCCTACAAGGAGATGGGACGATTTAGCGTTTACGTTTATCGGGGAACTAAATACCCCTTGCATTAAACCAGATTTTTATGGCATATTTTTGTGTTTTTTAGTATACTATTCGGAGTCGTTTGCGAGAGGTGGTCGTTTTGCCCCTCTTGTACCGTTTCAAATTACAAACATAGACATAAATAAGAAGGAGGAGGAGGTACCTACTCATGTTATTAAGAATAAGTTCGAGCCACGCTACATTTTATTTGAACAGATTTAGTTCAAGGCGATGGTGCCTCTGTCCATTGACATATTGATGGAAATGGCATAGGCGCAGTCGCCTCATACTGAGGGAGTTGCTCTATCTATGCCAAGATTTAATCCAGATTTTTGGGAGATTCCGGTCCCGCCGGATTTTTTTGACCAGTTCACCACCGAAGACTATTTCTGGTATCAATCACCTGATGACGAATATACGGAGGCACGTCGTGCGAAGCGGCAGGCGGTTTTAGAACAGGTTCGTCGCATTATCGCGAAGGAGTTAACCACACGTCAAACCGAGTGCGTCCAACTCTACTTCTATAAAGGTAAAACGCAGGAAGAGATTGGGAATATCCTCGGCATTTCGCGCCGTGTTGTGAGTCAACATCTTTTTGGTGTTACACGCAATGGAAAGCAGATAGGCGGTGCAATTAACAAAATCCGAAAGGTGTGTCGAAAACTGGGAATAGAATTTCCATAGGTGTCACGGTAGAATCTGTAATTAATCTTATGAGTGCAATTCAATGCGAGAGGAGACCTTGAAGGCACCCTCTCGCTTGAAAGCACTTCATCACTTCCACAAATTTGGAAACGCTGCGTGCACATCAAACGAGGCGTTTTCAACCGTTATCATACCAACCCGAAAAAGTATTCCAAATATAGTTTGGAGTTCAGTGTTTAACTGGCTTCTTTAAACCGATAGCCCACCCCATGCACCGTTTCGATATGCGTACCGAATTCGCCGAGTTTGCGTCGAAGACGGCTCACATGCGTATCCACTGTTCGATCGATGCCGTAATAATCCTGACCCCATATCACGTCCATTAGGATATCGCGCGTAAAGACGCGTCCGGGGGATCGTGCGAATAGCGTAATGAGTTTAAATTCAGTCGCTGTCAGGTCGATTGGACCGTTCTCGGTTAGTACCTGATGTTTGTCCAGATCAATCGTTATCCCGTGTGTTTCGATCTGATTGGTATCTTCTGTCTGTTTGCCGACTTGGATACGGCGTAGGACGGCAGATACTCGTAGAACTACTTCCCTGGGGCTAAAGGGCTTTGTGATGTAATCATCTGCCCCGAGTTCTAACCCGGCGACCCTATCTTTTTCTTCATCTTTCGCTGTTACCATCACGATAGGAATATTTTTGGTCCGTGGGTCGTTCTTTAGTAAACGACAGACGATCATACCATCTACTTCTGGCAACATTAAATCGAGTAAGATAAGATCCGGTGTTTTTTCGACCGCCCGATGCAGTGCATCTGCACCGTTCCGGACGTAATCTGTTTCAAAACCCGCTTCTTGTAGATTATATCGTAATAAATCCGCTATATCACGTTCATCTTCAACAATTAAAATTTTTGCATCCATTTAAATCCCCCTCGCGGTCAATTTTTAACAGCGCAATATATTTTAACAAATGAAGCAGACAATGTCAATTTTAAGAGACGTTTTACCCGCCAAACGATAGATTAAAAAAAAATGGTGAAAACGAGCAGGAGATATGCTATTATGTAATAAAAAACCAAAAGGCGGTGATGATTCATTAAAACGTTAATAGATATGCTTTGTTGGTCAAGACTGACTTGGCGACTGAATTTTTGTTTTGCCTGTTTGCTTGCGGTATTCACTTTCTCTTCGCGCGATGGCTTCAGTATGCGCGGATTCACAGCAGAAAATGCTATTACACAAAAACGATATGAGACTGATTTTAAAGCACTCGTTTCAGCGGAAAGGTGTAAGCATCGATTACGGCACCTAACTGAAGAGCCACACCTTGCTGGGACAGAGAATAGCCGCAAGGTGGCGGAATACCTTCGCACGGAATTTGAAAGTTACGGTTTACAGGTTCAGGTGTATGAGTATCATGTCTATCTTCCGCATCCGCTTGAGGTGCATGTCGAACTTGTATCGCCTGTGCAACATCTCGCTGTTAGCAAAGAAGCGGGTTGGGAGTGGGATAAAGATTCTTATGAGACGGAGATAGTGCCGGGGTACAACGCCTATTCACCTGATGGAGATGTAACAGCGGAACTGATCTATGTCAACAGAGGTTTGCCTGAAGATTACCAAATTCTCCAGGAACGCGGTGTTTCGGTGGAAGGGAAAATCTGTATTGCCCGATATGGTGGAAGTTACCGCGGTGTGAAAGCGAAAGTCGCGGGTGATAATGGCGCTGTGGGGTTAATCCTGTATTCAGATCCTGCTGATGATGGATATGTGCGTGGGGATGTCTACCCGCGTGGTCCGTGGCGTTCGGAGGATGCGATACAGCGTGGAACAGTGAAATATATCTTTCAGCACGCCAGCGATCCGCTAACACCCGGCTGGGCAGCGACTCAAGATGCCGAAAGACTTTCGATTGATGAAGCGACAGATCTCCCGAAGATTCCTGTAGTTCCGCTTGCTTATAGAGATGCTGAGATGTTTCTAAAGGCTCTTGCGGGCCCGAATGTTCCTCGAGAATGGCAGGGCGGTTTGCCTTTTGCTTATCACATCGGACCGGGACCGGCAAAGGGTCGCATTAAGGTGCGTTGCGAACACAGCATCCGTCCGATTTACAACGTCATTGCGACGTTGGAGGGAACGGAATATCCAGACCAGTGGGTAATTTTAGGGAACCATCACGATGCTTGGGTTTACGGTGCAGCGGATCCTGGCAGCGGTACAACTGCTCTCTTAGAAGTTGCGGAATGCTTGGGTGAACTCGCCGAGAAAGGCGTACGTCCGAAGCGGACGATCGTTTTCGCGGCATGGGATGCAGAAGAGTTTGGCATCCTCGGTTCAACGGAATGGGTTGAGGATTTGAAATCGACCCTGCAGCAGAAGACTATCGCCTACCTTAATGTGGATATTGCCGCGACGGGTGGACGGTTCTATGTGAGTGCGATCCCCTCGCTACGAGAATTGATGCGCGAAGTGGCACGAACTGTCGTTGATCCAAGGACGTTGAAATCGGTTTACGAGAGTTGGAAAGTAGCACAGGACAGAGAGGTACCGCAGGTCGGTAATCTCGGAAGTGGTTCAGATCATTCGCCATTTGTTGGGCATGCAGGGATCCCGGCAGTCAGTATGGGATTCAGTGGTGCTTACGGGGTCTATCATGCGATGCAAGATAACTTTTACTGGATGGAACATTTTGGTGATCCGACGTTTCAGTATCAAGCGGCGATGTCGCAAATTTGGGGGATCCTTGCCCTGCAGCTCGCCAACGCCGACATTTTGCCCTTTGACTATGAGACTTACGCGACGGATCTGATGCCCCCCCTGAAAGTGTTGCAAAATTCCGGTTCAGAAAACAAAATTGCTAAGGACGTTAAAATTTTAGATGATCTCCTCACAGAATGGCAACAGGTGGCAGGTTTGTTGAACCAAGGATTTGTGCGTTATCTTGCTTCCGACGACCTGTCTCAGATTGCAGAAATAAACCTGCGGTTGTATCAGTTAGAGCGGCGTTTGACGAGTGAGGCGGGTTTACCCCTGCGTCCGTGGTTTAAACATCTTATCTATGCCCCGGGTTTTAATACGGGTTATGCAGCGGTTGTTTTCCCTGGGGTCTTAGATGCTATCGAGCGGGGAGATGATGCCGCGGTACATGCAGAAATTGATAAGTTGGTTGCGGCATTCACCCGGATGATTCAGGGGATTAATGAAATCCGAGAGATGTTGTGATTAGCCGTCAGCCGTCAGCCATCAGCCGTCAGTAAAGAAGGTTTCGCAGGAGATTGAAAGTCCCCTGATAAGGGGGATTTAGGGGGTTTCTTCCATCGGAAATCTTCATCCAACAATACGCTCAAACTATTTATGAGACGCGCTGTTATAGTTCCTCGCGGCTTGAGGGTGTGACAGCTACGGCAGATATTGCTTGCAACATGACAATATCGCCAACTTGAAAAGGACTGTTGTAATCGGTCTGAACGAAGTAATCCTGTTCATCTATTTCAACACGATAAGTGAGATCGTGTCCTTTAAACGCCTGCCCCACGATCCGTCCGCTTTTTGCCCCGCTCCGCCAAGCATCAGGTGCGATCATCTTTAGGCACTCCGGGCGGATTGAGAGAAGCACATCGCCAGCGGCTTCACCGTCCACCTTTACGCGTCCAAATTGGGTTTGGGCAACTCCGTTTTTCACGTGTGCGTGGATGAAGTTCGTTTGTCCAATAAAAGAAGCGACGTAAGCCGTTTTCGGATAACGATACACGGCTTCAGGTGTGTCAATCTGTTCAAGCGATCCATCTTTCATCACGCCCAACCGTTCAGCGAAACTGAATGCTTCCTCTTGCGCGTGTGTGACGAGTATCGCAGAAATGCCTTCGGCTTTCAGGAGGGTACGGACTTCTTCACGGGTTGACTGTCTTAATCCTGGGTCAAGACTTGAGAAGGGTTCGTCTAAAAGGAGGAGTTTCGGCCGTCCGATAATCGCGCGTGCAAGTGCGACGCGCTGCTGCTCACCACCGGAGAGGTGGTGTGGCATCCGTGTCTGTAGTTGCGTCAAACCGACCATACGAAGTACATTTAATGCTCTCTCACGTCTCGCTCTTTTGGTGGCTTTTCGGAGGCCGAAGGCGACGTTCTCAAGGACATTTTTGTGTGGGAAGAGGGCATAGTCTTGAAAAACGAACCCGATACCACGCGATTCGGGGGGCAGATGGATTTCGTTGCTCGTGAGGATTCGCTTTTCCATAGCGATTGTGCCAGCGTCTGCCTTCTCAAAGCCGGCGATGAGACGCAGGGTGGTGGTCTTTCCACAACCACTGGGTCCCAAAAGCGCGAAAATTTCGCCCGGATAGACGCTGAAACTAATGTTTTTAACGATAGGGGCTTGGTTGGCTGTGAAGCCTTTTGTAATTGTGTTTACCGTGAGTAGTTGCGTTGGCATTAGGTTTCTGTCTTATCTTGGCTGTTGATGGCTATGGTGCTGTTCAATTATTACAAGTATATGATTAAATATCCGTTTTGTCAAATTAGGTGTTTTCGATTGTCAGTTATGGGTTCCTAAAGTGTGTGTCCCGCGCCAGATGATGGCATATAGAGGTTCAAAGCGAAACTGATGAGACTCAAGATGCTCCGCGGGATGTAATCACCTAAAACGAGTCCGAGGAAAAAAGGTATCGCTTTACGGTACGTCTGCCAGCCTGAAAAGCGGAGGATTAGAAATTTAATGAGCCAACTCACCATTACAGGGAACCAGAAATAGATAAGTCCACCCCATGAGGCACCTGAGAGTACATACCCCGATGGGTGAAGTGTCCACCATAATAAGCGCGTCCGCAGAAAGTTAAGAAGGAATACGAAAGCGAACCCGCCAGACATAAAAGCGACTGCGCTGATATCGGGT
>JAPOZO010000039.1 GCA_026706025.1 Candidatus Poribacteria bacterium | reverse complement strand
AAGCGCAAGCGTCTTCCCGCGCGGAATATCAAGCGTAACATCATCAACAGCATAGACGTAACCGACCGTCCGTTTGAAAATACCCTTCTGGATAGGATAGTGGACACAGAGGTTTTTCACCTGAAGTTGCGGTTGTGTGTCCGATGTGTCTGTCGCAGAATATCCTATCTTATCTGTTTCAAGTTCCAGTTTTGTAGCACCGGTCCTTACAGCACTGAAAGGCGGTTCAGGGTTGTAGAGGTGGCAGGCGACGTTGTGTTCACTGGCGTTAACGGTATGTAATGTTGGCGGAATGGTTTCGCACCCGTCCATGACTGTAGGGCAGCGATCGGCGAATCGGCAGCCATCATTATAGTCGGTGGCTTTCGGAACTCTTCCGGCAATCGTATGTAATTGCGTGCCGCGTTTATCGCGAGCCGGTGTCGATTCCAGAAGTCTGACCGTATAGGGGTGCTGCGGTGTCTCGTAGAGTTGCTCCCAAGTGCCCACCTCGGCAATCTTTCCAGCGTACATAACGGCAACGCGGTCGGCTATGTTGGCAACAACCCCTAAATCGTGTGTAATCAAAAGCACTGCCATCTGTAACTCTTGCTGGAGGCGTTGGATGAGTTCAAGGATCTGTGCTTGTATGGTGACATCCAGGGCGGTTGTGGGTTCATCAGCGATGAGCAGCCCCGGACGGCAAGAGAGTGCCATCGCAATCATGACGCGTTGTTTCATACCGCCGGACATCTGGTGCGGATATTCATCGTAACGCGCCGCGGGTTCCGGGATACCGACGAGGTCAAGCATTTCGATTGCAGTGTTCTTCGCAGCCGTGCCGCGAAGGTCTTGATGCTGTCGGATCGCTTCCGAAATCTGGTAGCCGATCGTAAAAACAGGATTGAGGCTGGTCATCGGCTCTTGGAACACCATAGCAATGTCGTTGCCCTGAATCTTCCGTTTTTCAACTTCCGGTAGGCGTGTAATGTCTTGTCCGTTGTAGTAGATAGCACCACCTGCGATGAATCCAGCGGGCTGCGCAACGAGTTGGATCACAGACAGCGCGGTGACGCTTTTCCCACAACCCGACTCACCGACGAGCGCGAAGATCTCGTTTGGTGCAATATCGAAAGAGATGCCGTCAACCGCGCGGGCAAGTCCCTCTGGGGTACGAAAATAGGTTTTGAGGTTTTGTACGCTGAGGAGTGCTTCTTGCATGAGGTTACTATATCAGAGAAATTCGTGAAAGTCAAGGGAAATTTGTCATATAAACTAAATGCCCCTGGTATCGTTATGTCTGATAGACCCCGACGCGTTTGAAGAGGAACAATATAACTTACAACAAAATTATATCAATGAAATTGCAGGATCTGTGCTATACTGAATTTATACGTTCAGCCTACAGGTTTCTGCCATAGCAAACCTCAAAAATAAAGGTGCAAAATTTTGAAGGAGAACCTAATAATGTTGAAAAGATGTTTTCTGGGTTTGATCACTTTTGTATGCCTCTTTAGTCTGTCTTGCTTTGTTGGCTGCGGTGACTCTGAAGAGACAGATCCGATAGTGATACCCAGCGAACTTTACGATACCAGTCAACTCACTTATGACATTAGCGATGCAGAGATTCAGGAACTGATGGCGTTAGATGTTCCCACAAACTGGGAGCAGACAAAGGATCGTGAGTTACGCGCCAAATATTACCATGCAAACCTGCTCAAACAATTCGGGAACATTCCAGCCGTTCATATCGTTGCTGAGCATGAGCGAAGGAAAGCGACAGCATCGGAAGACTACGTTTCATATACACTTGACGAATCGATTAACCTTGACAAGGCAAAATATGTTCTCTGGCCCACCAAGCACAATCGTGACAACCTTGAAAGGTCGCTGAAGATAAAATTGAGGCGTGAGACGAATGATCCAGAGTTATTTGCTAAACTCTACAGAGAAGAGTTAATCGAACAGCATGGGGATATTGCAGAGGTTGAGGTTGTTGTTAAAGGAGAGACAAAGTTATGGTTTGGAGGCTTTAGATTTCCCGGTGATGAAGATGATTACGTCGCTTTTCTGGAAGCGAAATACGCCCTTTGGCCCAATGACTCACAGTTACAAAGGCTTGAAAAGTATCGAAAGGCACAATCAGACGGAACACCGTTTCATCTCGTAGACAGGGATGACGACAATTAAGTGATTACGTATAGTTGCCTCCGATGAATATAAATGTATATGCACTTCACTATTTTGTAAGGAGAATCTAAAAATGATGAAAAGATTTTTTTTCGGTTTGACTTTCCTTGCATGTCTCCTCAGTTTGACATTCTTTGTTGGCTGTGGGGACCCTGAAGGTACGGAAAGGGCAGATTTAGTTGTCAACGACGACAACGACGCAATGGAACCGTTAGAGCCAATCGTACTGCCAGATGAACTCTACGACACCAGCGATCTCACCTACGACATCAGCGATGAAGAGGTACAGGAACTGAGGACGTTAGAACTGCCTGATAACTGGTTTCAGGAGAAAAATCCTGAGCGACACGCCAAATATTTCCACGCGCAACTTGTCCAACAATTTGGGAACATTCCAGCCGTTCACATTGTTGCGGAACATAAGCGCAAACGATTATTGGCACCAGAGGGATTCATCACAAACGTTGATGAACTGATTAATTATGCCAAAGCACGATATGTCCTCTGGCCGAACGAGTCCACCCTAAAGTCTCTTGAAGGATATCTGAAAGACAAACTGATGCAAGAGACGGATGATCCTGAACTGTTTGCTCAAATCTACAGAGAACAATTAATCGAACAGTTTGGGAATATTCCAGAGGTTGATATTGTTGTTGCGGGAGAGACAAAATTGATGTTTGGAGGTTTCAAACTCCCCGATGATGCAGATATATACCTCGCCTACTTTGAGACGCTCTATGTTCTTTTTCCAAATGCGTCAACTTTGCGCGACCGTGACAGAGCCAGAGAAGAAGTCCGAAAGTTAAAAGCAGAAGGATAGTTATATTATAGGCGCGCTTGCAAAGCGCGCCTACTGGGTCTGGGGGAAATCAGATTGTGGAAGTCCGGTGCGGTTGCAAACCGCACCATAGGTGTCAATTTAGCGATTTTCATGGTATTTCGGAGGACCGTCTCTATAGATGCCGCCCCTACGGGGCTAAGGTTCTACACAGATACCGTCCCTACGGGACTAAAGAGGTTTTTGGAGTCATTAAGGTTGCCGCGTAGTATCCGGTTCGGTTAGGAAACCGCACCTACCGGGCCGGGGGCGGTTATTTTTTTAAAGTTGACACCTATAGTGCGGTTCCAAACCGCACCTACCGGGCCGGGGTTAGGTAACTTTGATATTCACTATAAATCCTTTTCACTCGGCAGTGTCAGATGAAGGATTCGCTTCGGCATCTTGCTGGCGTGGTGCGCTTTTTGCGCAACGGAAGCCGAGCCAACCGTTGGTGTTTGTCGGCTTATCACTCCCACGACTCGCCACACTCGCGGGTCCAGGCGTATTCCAAGAACCACCGCGGGACACGCGCCGCGTTTGAACACTCGTGAAATCTGCCATCAATGCCTCAATATCGGAGACACCCGCGATTGGGTTTTCCTTTGGGGAACGTCTATAAAAGTTTTTGTTATATTCATCCAAACACAGTTCCCATACATTCCCGCCCATGTCGTGTAAACCGTACCCGTTTGGTAGATAACTCCCGACATTTCGGGTGTACTTTCCGTAATACCCGTAGTTCGCTCTGCCGGGGTCTCGAGAATTCCCCCACACATAACGTTTATGCGCAATGCCGCCGCGCGCTGCCCGCTCCCATTCCGCCTCTGTCGGCAGCCGCTTGCCGACCCACTTCGCATAAGCCATCGCGGCGTACCAATTCACATAGACAACCGGATGATGGGCTTGCCAATTGGCGTAGTCGTTCCCATCCCAGTGTTTGAGATAGTTGCCATCGTGGTATTCACTCGGAATGTTGTCTCTGTGCCACTCAGGGTTTGCATCAATGAACGCCTTGAATTGTGCGTTCGTCACTTCATACGGGTCGATATAGAATTCGTCGAGGTAGACGGTGTGTCTGGGAGTTGCTTCCGTGATTTCATTGCTGCCCATCTGAAATTTGCCTGCTGGGATCCGCACCATTTCAGTTGATGCTCTTTCCAACTCCTGTGTCGTTATATCGCCTCTCCCCCGCGATTGCAGTGCTCTCTCAAAATCAGTTTTTGCAGCGTCATGTTGTGCGAGTGCCCGCTTCGCTTTCCCGCGGCTGTTATAGGCTTCAGTATAACTACGGCTATTTTCTATAGCTACATCCAAGTCATCTATCGCACCGTTATAGTCACCAAGGGCAGCCTTTGCGACACCACGGGTATGATAGGCAGCGGCTCTGTCTGGATTGAGTTGGATGGATTTTTCGCTGTCAGTAATCGCTGCCTGATACTGTTTCCGAGCCTCCGCAGTTTTTTCCTGTTTCGTTCTCAACTCTCCGAGGCGGAACTTCACCCATCCACGATCCTTGTAATTTGTATCATCTTCAGCCTCTAACTTAATCGCTATGGTATAGTCCTTTATCGCCGCTTGATACTGTTTTTGGGCTTTGTCAAATTCTCCTTGTTCAGCGTTCAGCTCGCCAAGGAGCGACTTTGCCCAGCCGCGACCGCTATAATTTCTATCGTCGTCTGAATCTAACTCGATGGCTTTGGTATAGTCTTCTATCGCTGCTTGATACTGTTTTTGGGCGGCTGTCGTATTTCGTCGCTTGACTTCATATTCACCGTAGTGGCACCGTGTATGTGCGCGACCGTTGTAGTTTGCATCATCTTCAGGCTCTAATCTGATAGCCTCGGTATAGTCGGCTATCGCTATGTGATAGTGTTGCCGCGCTTCAGTGATGCTACCATACTTTGCCATAGATTCACCATAATGGACTGCCACGTTTCCACGCGTAGCGTAGGCATCGGTAAATTCAGGGTCCACTTCAACGGACCTATTGAGGTCGGTTATCGCCGCTTTATAATCGTTCCCATTGTATTTATCTTCTCCGCGTTGGTGGTAACCATACGCACGGATACGCTTTTGTTTGTACCAATCCACCAAAGGTTGAACGTGCGCGGGTTCGGAAAGCAGTGCCTTGAGTAAGTTTGACGGAACAGCGTAACTGAAGGAATCGTCTACGGCGGTACTGATGCCGATGACTTTACCTTCACCGTTTAGCATAGGTCCGCCACTGTTTCCCTGAGAAATATCGGCTGTTGTCTGTAGCCATTTATCTTTATACCGGCTGCTGCGTATCATTCCCTCTGTGAGTTTGTACGCGCCACCCCCAGGGTAGCCTATGGCATAAACGCGTTCACCATTTCTGGCATCATCACTGTTAGCAAGAGAGAGTGGCACGCCTTCACCTGCGATTTTTAGGACGACGAGGTCGTTTTCCATATCATACGCCGCGACCCCCTCAATCATCCAGATGGTTTCATCATCGCTGAGTTTCGCGAAAATGGGTCCGGGACGTGCGACGACGTGAAGATTCGTCACAACTTTATCAGGTCCCACAAAGAAACCGCTGCCTGCACCTATTTTCGTCAAATTACCACCGGTAATACGGACTATAGATGCTTTGCCTTTTTCGGCTGCGAGGTCTGCTGTTAGGGGTGGAAGGCTTTCGGAAACTTTCTGTTGCGGTGTTCGCGCACATGAGAAGAGAAATACTAAAGCGAAGAGACTCAATAGACATTTTTTGTTATGTTTCATGGGTGAAATTACCTCTGGCTTCATTAGGGAATTTTCAGCATCCGCTGAGAATTGGAGTTGTTACAATTATATACCAATCTCAGCGTCTATGTCTATGCGAAAAAGATTTGACATCACACCATAGCATGTGGTATCATACAATTAATAAACACACATTGTTTAATTTAGGTTTACACCGAGCGAGATTATCGGATGTTTTATTCATTGCTTACCACACTGACATCGCAATATAGGAAATTTGTGCGCTATAATACCCAATACCAAGATAGCCTTTCTGCTGTCACGGGTTTGCGCGCCATATTCATTATTATTGCTATTCGTTATGCTGTGGTGGGCTAATCACGAGAAGATCAGTAGTTTTTATTTGAACGCCCATCACTGAAGCAGACGATTTCAGTGAGGGTGTTTTGTTTTTTAAAGTTATCAGTTTTCAGTACGGTTTTTCTCCGAAAAACCTTTCGGTTGTCAGTTAAAGAAGGTTTTGGCAGTGTTAGCAAACGTTCCAGCCACAAGTTGTTAACCGAAAACCATTAAACGAGGAATTTCCCCATGTTTGAAGAGGTATCACCGCAATTTACGTTTGCAGAGAAAGAGAAACAGACCTTAGCGTTCTGGCGTGAAAACGACATCTTTGAAAAAAGTATGGAGATGTACAAGGACGCGCCGCCCTTCATATTTTTAGAGGGACCGCCGTTTGCAAATGCGCCGCCGGGTGTGCATCACGTTCTTGCGCGCATCATGAAAGATGCCGTCTGCCGGTATAAGACAATGACGGGACATTACGTCCATCGGAAAGCAGGATGGGACACACACGGACTCCCCGTCGAATATCAGGTCGAAAAGCAACTCAATATTACAAACAAAGCGGAATTAGAGGCTTACGGCGTTCAGAACTTTATCGAAAAGTGCAAGGAGAACGTATTCCAATACGAGCAGGATTGGCGAGAGATGACGGAACGCATCGGCTTCTGGGTCAATCTCGATGATGCCTATATCACGCTGTCAAACGACTACATTGAGAGCGTCTGGTGGGTGCTTCGGCAAGCATGGGATAAAGAACTATTGTATCAAGGACATAAGGTGCAGCCGTACTGCTATCGGTGTGGCACGACCTTAGCAAGCCACGAAGTCGCGCTCGGTTACCAAGAGGTCGCTGATCCGTCTATCTTTGTTCGGTTCCGGTTGAAAAACACAGAAAACACCTATCTTCTCGTCTGGACGACGACCCCGTGGACCTTACCCTCTAACGTCGCTGTCGCTGTCGGTGAGGATTACGATTACGTCGCCGTTGAAGAGCCCAACGGGCAACACCTCATCCTCGCGAAGGAATGCCTACCAAGCCTATTCGGAGATGAACTTCCACAGATCGTCGAAAACTATAAAGGCAAGGATCTCCAAGATTGGGACTATGAGCCACTCTTTGATAGCGGGGAGCATCCAGAAAGGTCTCATTACATCGTCACTGGAGACTTTGTAACAACGACAGAGGGAAGCGGCTTAGTCCACATTGCCCCTGCTTTCGGCCAAGATGACTACGACATCGGACAGCGACACAACCTCCCGCTCGTGCAATTGGTAGGTCCCGATGGTAAATTTGTTGTAGCGGTAAAAGAACCGTGGGCGGGTGAATACGTTAAGGACGCGGATCCGAAAATCATTGAAAACTTGGATAGACGTGGTTTGTTGTTCAAAGCCGCTGAATATACACACCAATACCCGTTCTGTTGGCGATGCGATAATCCGCTGCTCTACTACGCACGCGAATCGTGGTTTATCCGCACGACCACCATCCGTGACCAGATGCTCCAGCACAATCAGGAAATTAATTGGTACCCGGAACATATCAAGGATGGACGTTTCGGGAACTGGCTGGAAAACAACATCGACTGGGGATTGAGCCGCGAACGCTATTGGGGTACACCGTTACCGGTCTGGGTGTGCGGTGACTGCGGACATCAACACTGCGTCGGCAGTATCGCCGAGTTGAAAGAACGCGGGATCGACGTACCCGACGGTATTGAACTCCACCGTCCGTACGTAGACGACGTTGCACTGACCTGTGAGAAATGCGATGGCACGATGCACCGTGTAGAAGACGTGATTGACTGCTGGTTCGACTCCGGCTGCGCACACACGGCACAATGGCACTACCCTTTTGAAAACAAAGAACTGTTTGAACAGGCGTATCCTGCGGATTTCATCTCCGAAGCGATTGATCAGACGCGCGGGTGGTTCTATAGTCTCTTGGCGACCGGAACACTCCTCTATGATAAACCCGCTTACAAAAACTGTCTCTGTCTCGAACTCATCCTCGCTGGTGACGGACAGAAGATGAGCAAGAGTAAAGGGAACACAGTGGATCCATGGACAATTTTGAATGAGCAGGGGGCAGACGCGCTGCGCTGGTATATGTTCACCGCAACCACACCCTGGACACCACGCGCTTTCAAAATTGATGGCATTAACGAGACGTTGAAAAAGTTCATGGGCACGCTCCATAACGTCTATAGCTTCTTCGTTATGTATGCCAACCTCGAACAGATTGATGTTTTGCAAGATGCACCGTCGGTAGAAGAACGCGCCGTTGTAGACAGGTGGATTTTGTCCCGTCTCCATACGCTTATTGACGACGTACGCGATGAGATGGAAAACTATCAACTTACAAACGCGCCCCGTGCGATTGAGGCGTTTGTGGACGACCTTAGCAACTGGTATGTCCGCCGTACCCGTGATCGTTTCTGGGGTGCCGAAGCAGGACCCGACAAACAAGCAGCTTATGCAACGCTCTATGAGGTGCTTGTTACTGTAGCGAAACTCTCTGCACCCTTCGTCCCATTTTTGGCAGACGAACTTTACCGAAATCTGGTATGTTCGCTTGATGCTGAGGCACCATCAAGTGTTCACCTCGCCGAGTATCCGGTAGCAGATACTTCGCTGAAAGATGCTCAATTAGAGACTGATATGGCGTTCATTCGCGATGTCATCAGTATGGGACACGCCGCACGCAACCGTTCCGGTATCAAGACGCGTCAACCGCTCGCCGAGATCACTATCGGTGGACTCTCTGACGCAGAAAAAGCGACCGTTAATCGTTTGGCGGAACTCGTCCACGATGAACTCAACGTCAAAGCCATCGTCTTCACGGAGGACCTTGACGGATTCGCAGAGGTTACACTCAAACCGAACTTCAGGGTCTTGGGACCTAAATACGGAAAGGGTGTGCAAGCCATCGCGAAGGCACTCACCACAGCAGACGCAATGCAGACGAAGGCGGAATTGGAAACCGCTGGCAGTTTACAGGTCGAAGCGTCAGGAGAAACATATATCCTCGAATCATCAGACATCGACGTGCAAACGCAGAACCGAGAGGGTTTCTTTGTAGAGGTAGACGCTCGGAAATTTGTCGCACTCTCAACGGAATTGACACATGAATTGGTACTTGAAGGCTTGGCACGCGAGCTTGTCAACAAAATCCAAAACATGCGGAAGGATGCCGATTTTAACGTTTCCGATCGGATTAGACTGAGTCTGACTGACGCATCACCGCTTGTAGACGAAGCGTTCCAAGCACATCGGGCGTATATCCTCAGCGAGACGCTAACGACGGGAGTCGTAGACGCGCCGAGCGAAAAAGCGTTCACCGTGGCACAAAAACTCAACGATGAATCGGCGACTCTGAGTGTTGAACAGGTTTAGCCTGTCTTTTCTCCGCTGGCGAGGTTCCTTAGTAGAAACACCTAAGCAAAACACCTCGCCAGCAAGAACCTTTTACTTCTAGGAGCGAACTGTGCTCGCGACCGGAACATGACACTTCTCCTGAAAGTTTTCATATTATGTCCATTAATTTTGTTGAGGCACTGTCCACAGACAACCTAACAGTTATAAAGGCAGCCCCCAAAATTGACGTTCACTCCCACGCATTCTTAAGCACACGACTGGAGAATCTGGAACGCTGGGTGGGTCATTCCCTGAAACACCCGCCTTCTAAGATGAAAGGACTTGAGGGGATGATGGCATACATAAACGAGGTCTTATCCCATCACATAATAACCCCCGAAAGTTTTAAGTTTGTCGCATCGTCAGGGGTACGCGATGCAATAGAAGATGGCGTTGTTATGCTCGAGATGAGTTTTGACATTCGGATGGCTGAATACTACTCAGATGCGTTAGTCGGGGTGCGGGTGTTTCTTGAGGCGTTAGCTGAACAATATGGGGAACAGATTGATCTGCGTCCAGAACTCGGTTTTCCGCGGACACATGCCAACGATCCAAAGTTGATGGCGTTGGCACACGAAGCCGTGGAATTGGGTGTATTTCAATCAATCGATCTGTATAGCTATCAAGAAGCGTGTGCTCCTGAAGCCGTGAAGCCTTTGTACAGCAAGGCACGCAAAGCGGGGATAAAGCTTAAAGCACATGTTGGAGAATTTGGGGGCGCAGAAGAGGTCCGACGGACGGTTGAAGTCCTTGACTTAGACGAGGTTCAACACGGCATCGGTGCTGCAGAATCAGTTGAAGTTATGCGTTGGCTTTCGGAGAATCAGATCCAATTGAACGTGTGTCCAACAAGCAACGTGATGTTAGATGCTGTAACGGATCTCACTTCACACCCGATCCGCATTTTATTCGATAACGGTGTATCCGTGACAATTAACACGGATGATCTGATGATATTCGGTCAGAGCGTCTCCGAGGAATATCGGAATCTCTACCGAGCGGATGTCTTCAGTGCTGAAGAATTGGACAGTATTCGGCGCGCGTCCCTTGAAGCACTTGAATTAAAAACAGTGTCCGCATGCCGAAAAATTTGTAAATAGCAACTTGGGTTATGTAGTTGAACGTTGGGAAGTTGTTTTTAGAAATCCCCGCGCTCGTGGTGTGGAATAAGAAAGTGATACTATTTGCAAGTAGATTGTCATATAGTGCTACTATTTGCAAACGGGTTGACATATAGTAGCACTATATGTTATTATAGAAGTATTTCCTGTAGGTTAGGTTGAGTGGTAAATCCGTTTGTTTGTGCAGAAAATGAAGCCTTGCTGTGAAACCTTTCTATCAAACTGTATAGCGAAACCCAACAAACCCGTTTTAGTGAGCGTAAAAGCGTTGGGTTTCACTTGTGTTTGGGTGTCTTCAAGTTTCTTAGTGAACTTGATATGTTTTTCTAGCAGCGTTCTACTTGATTCCTGTTCAACCCAACCTACAAGATTCAAGTTTTTTATCAAACTCACGTTAATATAAATGTATGGTAGATAGAAAATTTTGGCGCAATCGCATCGAAAATGCTTGGAAACGCCGTTCAGTCGTATGGCTGTCCGGGGTTCGGCGTGTTGGAAAAACGTGCTTGTGCCAGACCCTCTCTGATATTGAATACTTCGATTGTGAATTGCCACGCGTCAGACGATTGATGGAAGATCCACAAGAATTTTTGGACAGTGTAGGCGATGGACGGATTGTGCTTGATGAGATTCATCGGTTACCGAACCCATCAGAACTGTTGAAGATTGCTGCGGATCACTATCCACAGATTCAGGTTGTCGCGACCGGTTCATCAACGCTTGGTGCGAGTGCTAAATTTCGGGATACGCTCGTTGGGCGCAAAACTGAATTGTGGTTGACACCACTCATAACGGCGGATCTCAACGATTTCGACCGAATGGACATGAACCACCGTCTGTTGCACGGTGGGTTACCGCCATTTTTCCTTGAGACGGTACTTCCCGAACCGGATTTCCAAGAGTGGATTGATGCTTACTGGGCAAAAGACATCCAAGAACTTTTTCGACTTGAACGTCGTTACCCCTTTCAGAAATTCACTGAACTCCTTATGGCACAGAGTGGCGGCGTTTTTGAAGCGTCCAGTTTTGCCCGTCCATGTGAGGTCAGTCGGGGCACCATATCGAACTATCTTTCCATTTTGGAGGCGACCTTCGTTGTGCATGTCATTCGTCCGTTCAGTTCTCGTCGCGCAACAGAGATTGTCGCGGCACCGAAAGTCTACGGATTCGACACCGGATTTGTCTGTTATTATCGCGGCTGGTCACAACTACGACAAGAAGACCTCGGCGTGTTGTGGGAACACTTTGTTCTCAACGAAATTATGGCACAGACGCAATCTCGCGAGATTCACTACTGGCGTAACAAGAGGGGGCAGGCAGTTGATTTTTTACTCACACATGCCCGCAACATCCCGATTGCTATTGAGTGCAAGTGGACAGCCTCCGGCTTTTCGCCGCGCGCGCTACTCGCGTTCCGCAGACAATATCCAGAGGGCGAGAATTTCGTCGTAGCACACGATGTAGATCGCGCTTTCACAAGCAATTACAACGGTATCCAAGTTAAGTTTGTGAATCTGGAGACGTTGGTTGCTGAAATCTGCGCGCTTGAACGATAAAAAACTTGCCTTAAAACCGAATTTTTGCTATAGTACGGTTTAAAATAAAAATCCCGAAAACCTATCTCATAAATACTGATTTCCGTGGCGAGGTTTCTGTGCCTCAGCCTTCATGAAGTAACTTATTAAATCCAAGCTTAGAATGGAAGGAGATTCCGGTCATGCGAGATTTTTCGTATATTGCCGCGACAACGATACCGGAAGCCGTTGCTCTGCTCGACGAAAAAGGAGAAAGCGCACGTATTTTAGCCGGTGGTACCGACCTCATCGTTCAGGTGCGAGAAGCACGCCGAGACGTTGATTGGATGATTGACATCAAATCGATCCCCGAGGTTAACGTTTTGGATTACAATGCCGATACTGGCTTGACGCTCGGTGCGGCAGTTGAGTGCTATAAGATCTATGCCGATGATGCGATCTGTGATGCTTATCCAGGTTTGATTGATGCAACGAAAATTATTGGTGGCACCGCGATTCAGGGACGCGCCGGGGTTGGTGGAAACCTGTGTAATGCTTCACCCGCTGCAGATGCGATACCGCCCCTGATTGTGTTAAATGCTACCTGCGTTATTGCTGGACCAAATGGCGAACGCGACCTGCCTGTGGACCAGTTCTGTACAGCCCCAGGGCAGACCGCGCTGAAGAAAGGTGAGATGCTTGTCTCCCTGAAGATACCTGCACCCGCAAGCAATTCGAGCTCCTACTATCTCCGGTTTATCCCGCGCAATGAGATGGATATCGCCGTCGTTGGTGCTGGTGCCGCTGTGACGCTTGACGCTGCGAAAGAGACGATTGTCTCTGCCCGTATCGCACTCGCTGCCGTCGCCCCGACACCGCTTTTTGCGGAGGAAGCAAGCACGCTACTTGCGGGTCAAGAGGTCTCTGATGAAGCAATCGACGCAGCTGCAGAAGCTGCACAAGCGATCGCACGTCCGATTAGCGATATGCGTGGCACCGCTGAACAACGCACACATCTCGTCGGGGTGCTGACGCGACGCGCCCTCAACGGTGCTATCCAGAGAGTCCGAGAAGCAACATAAGTTTTGTCGATTGATAAGGATAACGACTTTTTCCTACGAAACGTGAAAGGAACCGATATTATGGCGAGAAGATCGCACGTTCAGACAACTCTTAATGGCGAAACAGCGGAATTCCTCTGTGAACCTCGGCAAAGCCTGCTGGAGGTACTCAGGGATGAACTCCACCTTACAGGTGCAAAAGAGGGCTGCAACAACGGGAATTGTGGGGCATGCAGTGTCATCCTCGACGGTCGGCTGGTTAATTCATGCCTTGTCCTCGGTGTAGAAACTGAAGGTAAATCGGTCGAAACCATCGAAGGCGTTGCTGACCCCGACAAGCTGCATCCGATCCAAGATGCTTTCCTCGAAAACGCCGCGCTCCAATGCGGTATTTGCACACCCGGTTTCATCATGAGTGCGAAAGCACTGCTTGATGAGAACCCAAACCCGACGGAACACGAAGTTCGATACTGGTTGGCTGGAAATTTGTGCCGCTGTACCGGTTATGATAAAATTGTCCGTGCTGTACTTGATGCAGCCGCAGCCGAGTGAAAGGAGCGTCTTTCGTATGACCGAGATAATGGAAATTGCGATAGTCGTTAGCAAATTTTCTATCTCTCGCATGGCGAATTGACGAAAATAGGAATGCTTGAAAACAAAGAATACAAAGTTATTGGAACGCGCCCGATCCGCCACGACGGTGTCGATAAAGTCACCGGTCGCGCACTCTACGGGGCAGATTTTCAGGCCGCGGGACTCCTCCACGGCAGGGTGCTACGGAGTCCGCATGCGCACGCAAAAATTATCTCAATTGATACCAGCCGTGCCGAAGCACTCCCCGGTGTGAAAAGCGTTGTCACTGCGAAGGACCTCCCAGACGCAGGTGACAAAGTTGCTGATCTCGGGGAAGGCGCTGTTAATCTTAAACATCTTTGTGACAACATCTTGGCGAGCGACAAGGTCTTATATAAAGGTCACGCTGTCGCCGCCGTTGCTGCGACGAACCCGCACATCGCTGAAGAGGCTTGTACGCTTATTGACGTTGAATATGAGGTGCTACCACCTGTCTTAGAGGTACGGCAAGCGATGGAACCAGATGCGCCGCTCCTACATGAACACCTCAGAACGACATCACTCGGTGAAACTGCGGACGAACCGAGCAACGTCGCAAGCCATCTCCAACACAAACTCGGTGACCCTGAGAAAGGGTTCGCCGAAGCGGATATCATCATCGAACGCGAGTTCGTTACAGGCACTGTCCACCAAGGCTATATTGAACCGCATAACGCCACAGCACACTACAACGCCGATGGTCAGTTAACGATATGGTGCAGCACACAAGGCGCGTTTACCGTCCGTGAACAGGTTGCCGAAATCCTCCAATATCCGATTTCCAAGATTAAGGTTGTCCCGATGGAAATTGGGGGTGGTTTTGGCGGCAAGATCAGCGTCTACATTAAACCTGTTGCGGCACTGCTTGCAAAGAAAACGGGTAAACCGGTCAAGGTGCTGATGAACCGAGCAGACGTGTTTGAAGGCACAGGACCGACACCCGCTTCTTTCATTCGCGTTAAAATGGGTGCCACCAAGGAAGGTAAGATAACTGCCGCCGAAGCGTATCTCGCTTTTGAGGCAGGTGCTTACCCCGGTTCCCCCGTCGGACCTGGCGCAATGTGTATCTTTGCACCGTACAGCATTGAAAACGTCATCATTGACGGCTACGATGTTGTTGTGAATAAACCGAAAACCGCGCCTTACCGCGCCCCTGGGGCACCAAACGCTGCTTTCGGTTCGGAGACAGTTGTTGACGAGATCGCGGAGAAACTCGGCATCGATCCACTTGAGATCCGATTGCTCAACGCTGCGAAAGAGGGCGACCGACGCGCTGATGGACCCGTTCACCCGCGCATCGGTTGCATTGAGACAGTCGAAGCAGCGAAAGCGCATCCGCATTATACCGCACCGAATGGGAAGAAGCACCACGGTCGCGGTGTCGCTTCCGGTTACTGGTTTAACATCGGTTTGGAGTCCAGCGTGACGATTAATGTCAACTCCGATGGCACCATTAACCTTGTTGAAGGTTCTACGGACATCGGCGGTACGCGTGCTTCAATCGCTATGCAGGCGGCAGAAGTGCTCGGTATCCCTGCTGAATCGGTCAACCCAAGTGTTGTTGATACCAACTCTGTCGGTTACACTGCCGTGACAGGGGGTAGTCGTACAACCTACGCGACAGGGTACGCTGCTTACGAAGCCGCGCAAGATGTCAAACAGCAGATGATCGCTCGTGCCGCGAAGCTCTGGGAAGTTGACGAAGCGAACGTGCAGTTTGCGGACGGCGAATTCTCAAGCATCAATGGCAAAGAGGAGCAGATCAGTTTCCGCGATCTATGTGCCAGACTCGGTGAAACCGGCGGTCCGATTGTCGGCAGCGGGACAGTGAATCCCGGTGGTGCTGGTGGCGCCTACGCAACGCACGTGGTAGATGTAGCAGTGGACGAGGAGACCGGCAAGGTCGATATCCTCCGCTATACCGCAGTCCAGGATGCAGGAAAAGCCATCCATCCGAGTTATGTTGAGGGCCAAATACAAGGCGGTGCTGTTCAGGGTATCGGATGGGCATTGAATGAGGAATACATCTACAATGCCGAAGGCGAGATGACGAACGCCAGCTTCCTTGATTACCGGATGCCGACCTGCTTAGATTTACCTATGATTGATGCTGTCATCGTTGAAGTCCCGAATCCAGGGCATCCGTATGGTGTGCGTGGGGTCGGTGAAGTGCCGATTGTGCCACCGATGGCTGCCATCGCCAATGCGATCTACGATGCAATCGGTGTTCGGATGACGGAACTCCCGATGTCCCCCGATCGGCTTCTGAAAGCGATGGGGAAAATCTAAGATTGAAAAACGAAAGGCGCGCCTGCAAGGCGCGCCTTTTTAGGTTCCGTTCCTACCCAAAAGGATCGACAATGCCAATCGTAGCCATCCCATCCCTCCTACGTAACCTAACAAATGGCGAAGACAGTGTTACTGTGCCTGGTGCCACTATCCGAGAAGTCATCAATAATTTAGAGACCCGTTATCCGGGTATGAAAGCGCGGCTGTGTGAAGATGATCGCATTAAGCCTGGACTCGCTGTCTACATCAACGGACTTCTCACACGCGGCAGTATCCTCGAAAGTGTTGACGAAGACGCAGAGATTCATTTCCTCCCTGCCATCGGTGGTGGTATATCAGAAACATTCCATTAAATCCCTATAGTATTTTCTGAAACATTTTGGTGCGACGAGTGTGTTTTCCCTATGCTGGTGCAGTATTCACTCTAATCCTGAGAAGAAACATAATCTTTCCAGAAAGGAGCAGTCGTGATGAAATCAAGAGGATTGAAATTCGGTGTCTTTACACTCTTTTTACTCATACTCATCTCAGCGGACGCGCCCTTTTGTATTAGCGAAGTGCTGTTTGAGGATGACTTTGAGAAAAACGCAATTGACAAAGGCAAATGGGCACCTACAGGCACCTGGTCCGCGGATGGCAAGGAACTGACGGTTAACGGTGGAGAAGTCGGGATTACTGTCAAAAATGACTTTACCGATTTTGAGTTCTCCGTTGACTTCAATATGGTAAACCCGCTATGGGCAGCGAATTGGGTCATGCGTGCGGAAGATCCAAACAATTGCACGCTGGTTCAAATTGTGGCAGACGGTCGCGATCAATTCTGGTGGTTTACACGAGTTGGTGGTAATTATATCGTTAAAGACGAAGATAAGTTAGACAACGAATCAGGTATACACGCTGAACTTGGCAAATGGTATACGATAAAGATCGTTGCCGAAGGTGAGCGTTACGACCTCTATCTCGGTGAGCGTGGCAAAGAACTCGCATTATCTTGCACATGGAAAGATGATACCAATAACAAGGGGGGCATAGGTTTCAGAGCCGGTGGCGGCGAACATAGCCTCTATGACAATGTGTTAGTTACAACCGTAGGACACAGTTTCGCAGTAGACCCACATAACAGTCTGTCAACCCTTTGGGGTGCGCTTAAGCAACCTTAAAAATCAAGTTAAGAGGTAACAACTCTAATGCGTGTCGAATCGCCATTCGTGGACTGCACAGACTTGATCGGAGATCGTGCTCGGCTTCTTGAACACAGTCACCAGAACGGGTATCTCTTCTTTCCCGCACTGCTTCCTGTAGAACCGGTGCTTGCGTTACGTCAACAGGTGCTTCGTGTGGCAGAACATCACGAACTCCTTGCCCCGGACACCCATCCCGATGCCGGTATCCGCAGAGAAGGGGTCTTCATCTGCGAACAGGATAGGTCCGAGACTTTCAGAAATTTTTACATTGATGTCCAGAAACTCCGACTTTTCCACGCGCTTCCGCATCACAAGCACATCGTGCGTGTTCTGGAGGTCTTGTTCGGCACGTCCGTTTTCATTCATCCGCGCCACATCTGTCACACTATCTTCCCAGGAGAACATCAGTATACCACGCCACCACATCAGGACTTCAGCCCAGTTCGTGGTTCGCAGGAAACATGGACCGTCTGGACACCTCTCGGAGACTGTGATGCCGAGTTGGGTGGCTTGGCGATTGCCCGTGGATCAAACCGTCATGGGTTGTTAGAGGACGGCGGTGTCCGTTCCTGGGAGTTGATCGAAGACAATACTGAATGGGCTTGGAACCCCTTTAAATGTGGAGATGTCGTCATGTTCCACAGTTTAACGATTCATCGAGGTCGTGACAACGTGACCGAGGATCGCATACGGCTCGCGACGAGTGCCCGCTATCAATCGGTCAACGAACCTGTTGATGAAGACGCGCTCACCGTTCATCTGGGCTGTGCGAAATGGGAAGAGGTCTATTCCGAATGGGAAACGAACGATTCGCTGAAGTATTACTGGAACGCAATTGACATGGATGTTCAACCGGCTTACCATCGCCGCAGGAGAGAAACTGCAAATCGTTAGGGGCAAAAATGAAAAAAGAAAATCAAGAATTGTCTGAAACTGAAACCCTACAACCTATCCCCGACAGGTTGGTTGTCCTTACCTTTGATGACGGTAATAAGTCTGACTATGCTTATGTTGGCCCCTTGTTGAAGCAATACGGTTTTGGGGCAACGTTTTTCATCACTGAAGGCCTCAATTTCCTCAATAATAAGACACACTATGTCACATGGGAAGAGATCCGTCAATTGCACGACGAGGGTTTTGAAATAGGTAACCACACCCGTCATCATACGCATACCAACACACAATCGAAAGCGGAATTGCTGGCAGACTTGATACACATCGATGAACGGTGCGAGGCATACGGTATCCCTGTGCCTGAGACCTTTGGCTATCCGGCGGATTGTCGCGGACCGGAAGCGATAGAAGCGTTGTCAGAAAAAGGGTATCGTTTCGCGCGGCGTGGCATTGGACCGGAGTTTCCATTTCACCCAGAGGGCGGACGTGGACCGGCTTACGATCCGGATGTCCATCACCCGTTGGTCATTCCGTCAGCAGGTGTCCCCGGTCCGAACTACGGGTTTGAGGATTTGGTTTGGGCGGTTGAACAGGCGAAGGACGGAAAGATCGCAGTCCTGACATTTCACGGTGTGCCTGCCGTTGAACATCCATGGGTCAATGTCTCACCCGAGCAGTTTAAGACCTATATGGATTATCTTCGTGACAGGAGTTGCACGGTTATTGCGTTGCGCGATCTGGCTAAATACGTTGATGCCTCAGAAACAACTGGAAAAAGCATAACATATTGGCCGTAAAAAACGTCTTGCTTCCCAAACTTGGTAGGTGCGGTTTGCAACCGCCGCGGTCCCCAGGCCGGTAGGTGCGGTTTGCAACCACACCGGGCATCTTCAGAAAATTACCGAATTAATAAATTAATCTTCATCAAACCGAACCTACCGGTCCTGGGGATCGAGACGGGATCCAAGACGGGGTTGAAGACTTCAAGGGTTCCGCGTAGAATCCGGTTCGGTTGCAAACCGAACCTACCGGTCCTGGGGTTCGGTTGCAAACCGAACCTACCGGTCCTGGGTCTGCCCCCTACACAGATAAAAATATGGACACCTTTCCAAAATACCGCAGCCACACCTTACAGACCGGTAGGCACTCCATACCCGGCGCATACTACCACATCATATTTGTCACCCACCAGCGACACCGACTGCTCGCAAACGATACTGTAGCATCATTTATTTTTCAAGCATTCGATTGGCTTGAAAGCGAGAACCGCCTGGAATGGACAGCCATCATGGTGATGCCAGACCATGTGCACGCGGTCATTATGCTCGGAGAAAAGCAAACACTCTCAAAAGTTTTACATTATGACAGATGCGCGAACGGTGCGCGAAATCGCGTAAAAATTAGGCATAAACGCTGAGGAGACCCCGAAAAAAAGACGTGTCGGAAAAAAAGTGCTAAAATTTTGGGAATTGCGTCTTTTTCTTGTAAAATTATACGTTTTTTTCACAATTTTATTTGACAAAGCAATTTTAAGCGTGTATAATTAACATTACCTTTCGACAAGGAAGGTGGATTCGTTCTTTGAAAGTTAAATAGTATATACGTGACGTGCCTATTAATTAATAGCTTGTGAGTGCACTTCGATTCGTTGAAGATGTACTTCAATACTTTTTTGGAGAGTATGATACCGGCTCAGGACGAACGCTGGCGGCGTGGATTAGGCATGCAAGCCGAACGAGAAATCGGACTTCGGTTCGATGGAAAGTGGCGAAAGGGTGAGTAACGCGTGGGTAATTTACCTCTGAGATGGGGATAACAACTCGAAAGGGTTGCTAATACCAAATACGATTCGGTTGACTTCGGTCGGCCGAATGAAAGGTGGCTT
>JAPOZO010000038.1 GCA_026706025.1 Candidatus Poribacteria bacterium | reverse complement strand
CACCGGCGGTTACCGTCTGAAGGTCCCCTGCGTTCCGGGTCAAGCGATTAATCGCCTCCGCGGTGCCCTGCACACCCAACGCCAGCACGAGGGTCATCATCATAACGAGGCATGAATTCGTTGTAAAAAGTTTGGTTTTCAAAAGAATATCTCCTATTCAGTTTTGTCCGTTATTAAAGATTCATTCAACTTGGCAACAGTTTCACTTGGCATCAACCTGTCTCATAAGGTTGGATAGGACTCGGGGTTTGGTGCCCCGAGTTGAGACTCCTATCCGCCAAGTATCGTGAAAACTAAAGCCGAGGCATCAGAGACACCCCGGCTCCAGTTTGGTTAAGGTTAGTTCTGAATAGTTTATCCCTGAAATAACCTCTTTGTTGCTACTACCTTCATAGTTTTCGGTTCGGATTGCTACGCAATCCTTGAACTATTCTTGTTCCTTAAGTTCTCCCCAGAGCGTCGTGAGTTTACCTGCGGCACCGATATGCCCTTTCAGGCGGTGCGAACGGGTCAACGTTTGACGATTCCCGTCAAGGGAGACATCTTCGATCTGGTAGTAGTATACGATGTTTGGTTGAGCAGTCGTATCCGTGTAGGTATAAGACCGCTTTTCAGAAGTTGTGCCTGCGCCTGGGATCATTGCCGGGTTGACAGCCACGAACTGACCTATGCGTTGCTGTGAACGCTTGATGAAGAATCCAGCGTTGTTCAACTCCGATTGGGTTTCCCATGCGATGACGACTTGACCGGTGACTCGGTCGCGTGCGGCGGTGAACTTCGAGAGTTCGACGGGCAGTGGACCACCCGCGTCATAGCCGGGAGTTCCTACGTCTTCATCGTCGCCGTAGTAGGTCGTCCGATAGGCACCGGCGAGATCTAAGGGTGCAAGCATCCAACCGGCTGCGTCGGTCCCCATATCCATCTCACGACGGATCAGCGAACGCCGGTTACCTTCTGCCGTTGGGAGTTCCCAACCTTGGTCGAGGTTACCGACGACATCGCCACGTTCGACGACTCCACCCGTTTGTGGGGGTAGAAGTGCGACTTTGAACGCCATCTCACTGATCATCGAATACCGAGCATCATTCGGACTCAGCTGACTCTGGGCATCCACGATCCGATCTGCACGTAGATCGCCTTTGCCTGTCCCGACACCCGAGTTACGCCCCGATGCCTTTGAGATAACGAGAACGACCTGGTCTTTATCAACCGTCACATCACCGATTTCGACGTTCACGGTTTCCCCGACAACGTCAGCATCGGCAGAATCGTTGTCAATGTCAATTGACCAGCCCATGAGGCTGACTTCCTTACCGCTAACGTTGGAGAGTTCGATCCACTGCGGGAGTCTGCCACCATTACTGGCGACCATGATTTCAGAAACCATGATGTCAGATCCAGTCGCAACGTCTGCCTTCGCGGGTGGCGGTTCTGACGTTGCTGCAGGGGCTTCTGCGGGTTTTACATAACTGTTCGCAGCCCCTGGCGTGGCAATACGCCGTCCGTTTATGTTCTTAGTCGGAACCATAGACGCTGCCCAACTCGCTTCAGCTGTGCCATCGGTCGTACCCATTATACGGGACATGGACACGAGATCTGAAACGGTTGGATACGTCTGTGTGGCTACAGATACGCCACTGCTACCGGGTGGATTCCAACGGACACCCCCTGGAAGGTTACCAACCGTATCAATGACAGTCCCTAATGCAGAGCTGCTACCTCCGGGACCTTGGAATGCAAGTACCCATTCGTTTTTGTCAATGCCAATCACAGATGCGGTCGTATTATGCAATTCAATCCATTGGCTCTTTGCGACATCAGCATCCGCCTGACCATTATCCTGTCCCCACATGATCTCACTGATGATCACCTGACCCGCAGTATACGCGGTATCGTTAGCACCCGGATACCCTTTCTTTTTCTCAACGCCAGCAGTGTTACCCGCAACGTTTTTGTGGACCAACTGGATCGTGCCACCGTTTCGGAAGAAACTTACCAGATTGGATGCCGGAAAGGGGAAACCGAACTCATGTTTAACGTTGTAACTCCGCTTATTAACTGCTAAGCCTGTCTTGAAGGTCGTGTTCGCATCATCACTATACTTTTCAACCGGTGAGTCAATGATACCTGTATGTTCTACTTTTCCTCTCGCCAGAACGAGATACCCGTTTGCCGGAATGTACTGCTTCTCAGGCAGGCGAATCGCATTCGGCTCGGTCTTGATAGCCGTATCTCGGGCTTCTTGGTCTACAGTAGCAGTCGATTTACCGGTTTTCACCGGAACAGACAGCACTTCGCGAAGGACTCTCACATCCCTTACGCGCTCAGCATCACCTGACAGCGTATCCGCTAAGATTTGTGCCTGCGTCAATGCCTGATAACTGTTTGGACTCGGGATCACCTTGTCATCAAATGTTTTCACCCAGACTGTTACGTTACCTGTGAAATTGTCTTTCGGCGTAATCGTCACGGTGTAGAGGTGATACATGTCATCTCTGCCAGTCGGTTCAGGGAACTCAGTAGGACCAACAGGTGGACCCGCCGCAGGGATACCAGCAGCATTACCAGTAAGGGGAGTGCCTGTTTCATTATATCTTTTCCCGGGGAAGTCATTGACATCAATTCCAGCGGCTCCAGGAGCCACGGGTATAAGCGCGACGGGATCCGCTGCTGACCCATTCAAGACCATAATGTGATCACTGGTGAATTCTGCCGGCTCCTCAGTGAGGATAATCCGAACATCAAAGGCACCGGTTGCGACCGCTGCAATACCACTCTGTGGATCAACCCTTGAAATATCGACCACGCCCGGATCCGACACTTCAATCGGGACCGGCGCAGTACCCGCGGCCCTAGCTGTGGTACTGCCAGTAAAACTGGCTAACATCGCTGAAGAGGGACCGGTAACCTTCGCGTAATGGGCATTCCCTTCATCGTCATCTACGAGGTCGACTCGCAAGAACTTCGGCCCCTTGCTCGTATCTGGCTTATTGTCCTCTTTCGGATCTTTCCGATATTTCTCAATTGCCGCAATACTCGAATCCGCAACTGCCTCTTTATTCAATGTAAAAAACAGCGTGTGGATCTCAAATGGACCACCTGTGGCCACATTGTAGGCCTCCTCGAGTACGCCATAGTCAACGGTGAGCCGGAATTGCTGACCCGGTAATTCACCCGGATCCGCAACATTAATCGCCTGGGGTGTGCTGAAGGCAAGGGTTGCTATTGGAACTGCAGGATCACCGACCGTATGGTTTAGATCTAACGAACCGAGCGATCGCCCAAGATCATCATAAGCATCAACCATAAAATCGGAGAGCTGAAGGGGATCATTGTCGGGGGTTACAGTGTCATCTGTTACATCAGGGCCCAGCTGCACAACTCTATCGAATGCAATTGAAAGGACAACCTGTAGATTAGGGTCAGCCATCCTCGGATACCCCGCAGGGTCAGTTGTACCCGAAATTACATTATCAGTAGTAAATTGGAGACGGCTACGGCCAGACCGCACTTGTAACCCATCATCTGAGGATACATCCACCATCAATTCACCCGGTGTGAAATATGCCTCAAATTCCCCTGCCAGTGCAGGTGGTATGACAAGCCCGATGGAGAGCAACATCATTAAAATCGTTAAGGAAAATGTCATTTTATTTGACAACATTACTAATTTTCCTCCATGAACATGAAAAACATAAAACTAATGTAAAGTTTCGTCTCTGTTTCCTTGAAACCTTACGTAACATAAAAGAACGGACTCAGGGATTATTAAATCCATTCATTCTTTGAACTTAACCTTTTGCACATAACGTTAAGTTTAACAGGGAAAATATAGGAAAAAACCCTCCAATTTAGCCGATTTTGATACGCACAGTTAAGTTTTGTCCACAATTTCAGCAAATGTGGAGAGACGCAGTGAGTTAACAAATAGTAACAGGCAACCGAATTTCCGAAGACGTTGTGCTGATCCTCTCAAAATTAGCCACAGGAACCGCACTCTCTTGACGCTCAACGCCTCAGAAAAACATTTAGGGGTAGGGACACTGGTCAGAACGATACAGCGTGTTGTTAACGGAGCGCTGGTCTTAAAGCCTTATGCTTTTTGGGGCTGTTTGCCGATACCTCCTCAATTTCAGGCCAATAGAGAGAGGAGCGTTTTGAACACTTCCGAGCTCAGCGTGAGGACAGATAATGCCTAAGCAAAACACCTCGGTGGTTTTGATAAGCACTGCTGATATGTCGACATTGTGTAAATGTAAGCACTGCTGACACTCCTGCATCGCTGTCTTGTAACCCATTCTCATACGCAAGCGTAACTTGCATGCAAACACACAGGGAGTTCCGAAATGTTGATGAAAAAGATAGCCATCTTGTCGCAAAAAGGCGGGACAGGGAAAACATATTTTTCTACGAATCTCTCCGTCGCTGCCGAACTCGCGGGACACACAACCGTTCTGCTGGATCTCGACCCACAAAGTTCCTCTGCGAAATGGGGCGACAATCGCGCCGAAGACACCCCAGCCGTCATCTCGACGCATGCCGAACGGTTACCTAAAATGCTCCAACTCGCAGAAGAAAACGGGGCAAGTTTCGCTGTCATCGATACCGCACCCCACACAGAATCCGCGGCACTTGATGCCGCACGCGCCGCCGACCTCGTCATCATCCCCTGTAAGCCAGACTTGGTTAGCATCCAAGCCATCGGCACCACGATAGACCTCGTCCACCTCGCAAAAACACCCGCCCGGATCGTTCTCAACGGCGTGACCCATTACGGCATGCTCGCAGAACAAGCGAGAGTAGGACTTCATATCTACGATATACCTTCTGCCCCGTGCGACATCGGAGACCGTATCGCCTTCACGCATGCCTACAACGCCGGGTTCGGGGTCCAAGAGTTTCAACCCAGAAGTAAAGCCAGTGCTGAAATCACCGCGCTTTATCAATATATCCTCAAAACAATGGAGTCCCCCTATGCCAGCTAAAGAAAAAGTCAATCTCGCTGAAGTCCTGCAACAAAACACCCCTGACCCTCATAAACCCAAGCCCCCTCAAACAGCAGGCGGAAACTCAGAGCCGGTCAATGAGAAGATCGCAGCATCGCGCCGTGGGAAAAAGAACATCTCCGGCTATTTCACACCCGAAGTCCATCGCCAGTTGCGGATCATTGCCGCTGAGGAAGACAAGAACCTCCAAGAAATTTTAGGCGAGGCACTGAATGTTTTCTTTCAGAATAGAGGCAAACCTCCCATCGCCTAACGACTTTTCCGCAGCGGGTGTTTCGGAATTTGAAGGCACCGGGAAAGGATCGTTTCAGCGGGATCGGGCTGCCTCTAATTTCGCCGATAATGAAAACTGTGGAAAAACGGGTTGACGCGTAGGCAAATATCGTGTAGAATAAAATCTCAATAGTTTCTGTGAGAGGAAGATCTGTAGATGCGAAGCTTTGAAACTCGCGGTCCTGTCTACCCTGAAGATAACTACGTTGTTGCCCGGACAGATGAACTCTCGGATTTCATCAATAGGCTGGAAAAGGGGAGGTATGTCGTCCTTTTCGGGCCCCGACAGACCGGCAAAACCACGTTCTTCCATCGCGCTTTAGAGACACTCCCCGTTGGGGCATATTTTCCAATTCAGATCGATTTCCAGTCATCTAACAACCTCGAACCCGCCGAGTTTTACCAAGGTCTCTACGAAGATATTCGCGAGGAAATAGAGGCAGTTTTCCAAAGACGTGGCATCCCACGCTCAGAAGCCCTAACGCACTTTCTAGACAACACGAAAATAACCAATCATCTTTCGATGAGAAGGTTTTTTCGACAATTTTCAAACTTTCTGGAACACCATTATAGTGGACAGAAAGTCGTGCTGGTTATTGACGAGTTTGATGGGATCCCGCGAACCATTGTCAGTGATTTTCTCTATTCACTCCGCCACATCTACCTCTCTGGTAGAGATCGCTGCCCGCACAGCGTCGGTATTGTGGGTGTCAAGAGCATTACGCAACTCAACTACGATCGCTCCATTTCGCCTTTTAATATCCAAGACGAGTTCAAATTGCCGAACTTTACGCTTGAGCAGGTCCGAGAACTTCTTTCCCAATACACAGACGAAGCAGGGCAGCCCTTTGCACCTGTGGTCATTGAATCTATCCACAAACAGACGGCTGGACAGCCTGTACTCGTCAACCGGTTCGCCCAAATCCTTACCGCGGAGATGAACATTCCGAAAAACGAACCAGTCAGAATGGAACATTTTTCAAAAGCACACGGGCAGCTCCTTCGCGAACGAAACACGCATACAGAGCATCTGGTGACCAATATCCGTAGAGATCGGCGATTTGAGGCACTCTTGATGAAAATTGCTTCTTATGATGAGGGGGTATCCTTCAACCTCGACAATGAACTGATTAGTGAACTCGCGACGTACGGCGTTATCGGTGAAGGTGCTGATGGTCTATGTGAAATCGTCAATCCGATTTATCAATTCCGTGTCATGCAGGCGTTCAAACCCGCAGTGAATGGGTTGGAACAGGACTATTTCCCCGCAGACACGCGTGCCGGATTTCAGGACTATCTCACGCCCGACGGACAGATTCACATGGATGCCCTCCTCGATAACTTCCGTGACTTTATCGCACGCGCAGGTTTCAGAATCCTACAAGTGCCAGAGACCCCCCAAGAATACGTCGGTCAGCATCTCCTTTTTGCATATCTTGAGCAATGTGTCCAGAGTGTAGGAGGGACGATGTATTTGGAGGTGCGAACAGGGCGCGGCAGAATGGATATCCTCATCCTCCATAATCAGAGAAAGTACATCGTTGAAACCAAGATATGGGGTGGGGATACCCGCTATGAGGCAGGCAAAGCACAACTCGCAGCGTACGTGGGACTCGAAGCAGCCGTGGCGGGGTACTATGTCGTATTTGATCACCGCAAAGCACCCGAACCGCGTGTAGAGACAGAAACGTTAGACGGCTCTGTGATTCGGAGCTACGTGATACCCGTGATGCAGGAGCGTCCTTCCAACTAACCGAATAAATCCCATCATCAACCCACACATACCTGCGCTACTGAGGGCGTTTCTGTGGGAGAGGCTCTCAATTCTTTAATTCTCTCAATTTTTTTATCGTTGAACAACAGAAAATAGAAGCCCTTCTCTGTAAAAAAAGGCCGTTTGGGTGCATGTTGTTTAACTATTTTAATATTTTTAAGTCTTTTAAATGTTTTAAGGGTGCGATGCGACCACGCCACACCTATGTTTGCGGATTTAAAGGTGATAGTTTATGGGATGAAAGGTGATAGTTTATGGGATGAAAGGTGATAGTTTATGGGATGAAAGGTGATAGTTTATGGGATGAAAGGTGATAGTTTATGGGATGAAAGGTGATAGTTTATGGGATGAAAGGTGATAGTTTATGGGATACCTCTGAAAACCCACGTCCAGCAACGGCTGAAATTGGAATTTTTAGCCTAAAGGTGATAGTTTATGGGATGAAAGGTAATTTTTATATTGAAAAAAGATAACCTGTAGGATATAATACCTGACATATCTCCGAAAGAAAGAGGGACTGCCGATGCTCTTAGTTGAAATCAACGAAGTGATCAAAGCGAGTCCCGCCATCCAGATTCAGAGTAAAATCACGCACTTACAACGGCGTGCCTGGAACGTGCTCCTCGCGAATGCTTACAACGAACTGCCGAATACGGACATCTATAGTGTCAGTGTTGCTGAACTCTCAAGAAAACTCGGCTTTAACAGCCATAACGCGGACTATCTCAAAGAAACATTAGAGGCACTTGTCGATTGCACGGTCGAATGGAATATCTTGGGCAAGGACAATAAACAGGAATGGGGCGTTGCGAGTTTGTTGGCATCGGCAAAAATAAAAGATGGTATCTGCACGTATGGGTTCGCGCCACATCTCCGCCTACAACTCCACAACCCTCGTATTTATACGAAACTCAATCTACGCCTACAAAACCAGTTCACCAGCAAATATGCGCTCGTGTTATGGGAAGTCTGCTTCGATTACTTCGATGCCGATCGACAGCAAGGTGAAACCCCCTTTATGTCGATTGAAATCTTCAGAGAATTCATGGGGCTTGAGAAAAATGAATATAAAATCTACAAAGCCCTCAACCGGGATGTTATCAAACCTGCTATCAAAGAGATCAACGACCTGACGGACTATTACGTTGAAGTGGAGCAGAAACGCTTCAAACGGAAGATCGCCGAGTTGAAGTTTCGTATCACGAAAGTCAAGCAACTTCCTGTTCAAGAATCGGTGTTCCCGGATATAGAGAATCTCCCGTCTGTGGCTGTAGAACTTGTACAAGTCGAGATCGATCGGAAGATGGCACTGCGCATTGCTGAGCAAGACTGGGATTTCGTGATGCCTGAAAAGTTGCCACCTCCTGGC
>JAPOZO010000037.1 GCA_026706025.1 Candidatus Poribacteria bacterium | reverse complement strand
AGGTAGCCGTAGGGGAACCTGCGGCTGGATCACCTCCTTTCTAAGGAGCATTAACGGGTGTATTCTCACACAGTACATCTGTTCAAACGCTCTTTACCTTTTACAAGACACGCACCAAAACTATTTAACTTTCTTTGAACATCTTCTTTTTCATACAGCAACCGTTTGCTATACTCACCAATCTCATTTTCCTTTCATCTTTCAATCCGACTTTCCGTTAAATTTGGAGATGTGTTTACGTTAGTAAACATTAGCAGTTTACCTGTCTTCTAAAAAGGAGAAGAACCATGGACCAATACGATCGCGAAAAACTTGAATATGGACGCAATCTCAGAGAATCTGCAGACCTGATAGAATGCAGGGCTATTGTAGAATTCGACGATGGATCGAATTGGCAATGGGTACATGCGGATATTCCCCCAAGGGCGATAAATGATGATGGATACGTAGAAGAAGTCTGGATTGCCCCCGAAACTATGTCTATTGGCGAACAAGACATCAACGGAGAGGTCCATTTAATTTTATCCCCTGGTTGGCTTGTTGACTTAAACATTGCCAGAATAGACAGAATTGAGGTAGATGAGCAGAAACCAACGCTACTTCCAAGCCCTAATTTGAGGGTTAAATATAGGATGAGTCCGCGAGGGAAGGACTCGTTGAAAAATTAGAAACAGGGATTTGGAAACTTACAACACACGAACCTTATAGGTAACTTGCCTGCTTTCTTATTCAATAGGAATTTCAAAGATGTACGAAGAAAGTCCGTTCTGCACCTCGCCACCTGATGATGCAGTGTTATGGAGATACATGGACTTCACAAAATTTGTATCCGTTTTGGATAAAAGAGCACTGTTTTTTTCAGCAGCAGACAAATTCGGAGACCCCTTTGAGGGATCCATCTCCAAAGTAACCGCAGAGTTGCGTCCCAGATTGCACCCCAACATTCCTCCAGATATTCTTCAAACCTTCGCTCAAAGTTTAAAGGAGGCACGTCGCTTTACACTCATCAGCTGTTGGCACGAAAACAACTATGAATCTGAGGCTATGTGGAAATTGTACGCCAGAGAGACAGATGGAATTGTTATCAAGACTGATTTCGACGCTTTCAAAAAGAGTTTTACAGGCAGCGAAGGCATCAATATTGGAAGGGTTAGTTATGTTGATTATGAAAGTGCCATTATTCCTGAAGATAACGTGCTTTCTCCATTCCTACACAAGCGAAAAAGTTTTGAACACGAACTTGAGGTTAGGGCGATTCATATACTTCATAGCGATGATGAAATATCGAAACTTCGGGATGAAAAGATCGGCGGAGCGTATTATGAAGTTGATCTTTCTCTCCTGATCAAAGAAGTGATTGTTGCACCTTTTGCACCAGACTGGTTCATAGAACTGGTCAAGTCAGTTGCTACTCTCTACGGGTTGAAGGTGCCCGTTGTTGAGTCTACCTTAGCCGATAGTCCTACGTGGGGTTAGATGAGAAGAATATAAAAAATAATTCTGTAATTTCTTGGTGAAGCCCGGTGCGGTTGCAAAACGCACTTACCGGGCCGGGGGAAAAAGGAGAAGGTAAAATGAGAACTGCAGTATTTGTTGGAACACTCGTTTTTTTAACGGTGCTTAACGTCGCAAACGCGAAAATTCTTTTTGTTGATGACTTTGAACAGGACGATATTGGCAAAGAACCAGCGAAATGGGAACATCTCAACTTTAATTCGGGCAACTCAAAAATCATTGTTGAAAAAGACCCCGCTGACCCCGGAAACAAAGCAGCCAAAACGACAGGTATCGGACTCTACTTACCGATAGCCGATGGGCGCGAAGAATGGCGAGATTATATTTGGGACTTTGATTGGCTCTGGGAAAATGACAGTTTTGTCGGCACGATCTACCGAGTGGAAGGCGGGCTTAAAGGTGCCGAATCTCATTTTCACGGCAGCCGCCGCACTGGCGCAGTCAATATTCAGATTTATACACGTAAAGCGGGCGGTTGGGCATTGATCGGAACCGGACAGTTTCCTAACGAGAATAATGTATGGTATACGCATCGACTCGTCATGAAAGGCGGACAACATCAAATATATCTCAGGAAACGCGAGAAAGAATTACCGCCCGCGGATTGGCATCTCAACGAAAAACCAATTGTAGAAGTTGACAATGACACTTTCAAAACAGGACCCGTCGGTATGATGGGAATTACCGGGGGTGTCAGTTATTTTGATAATATGGTGGTTGTCGAAAGCGTCGCCGATATTGATAAGGTGCGTCCTGTTTCACCGCGTCTTAAGTTAGCAGCGACTTGGGGCGCAATCAAAAATAGATTCTAAGAAATTAATTTGACAAATCCTCTTTTGAGGTGTATAATTAATAGTGCTTTTTGATAAAAAAAGTGCAACTGTGTTTTCGCTCTGAAAACACGGCTCGTGGGCTTATAGCTCAGACGGTTAGAGCGCACGCCTGATAAGCGTGAGGTCCCTGGTTCGATTCCAGGTAAGCCCACCATTTCTTTTTTCCCACTGTTTTTAACACATACCTGCCTCCTCATATTCCCGACGCATGAACCAATTCCACATATTTTCAAATCTATAGATTTCCTTCTAATAGTTTTATTCAACTCTGGCAAAATTAACTAAAGTTTGGACAATTTTTTCTGGAATAGACATGCCGCCCCTACGGGGCTTAGCTGCGTGGGGAGTGGCGTTTCTATAGACATAACGCCCCTACGGGGCTGCGAATCGGTGCCTCTACGTCTGTTTTTCTGCGAGTTGGGTTTGTCTAAGGAACTTAGAAAAAAAATCAGAGAGGCGTTGAAAATCCGGCATGAACCTAACCGCAATTGTCCAAACTATAGTAAAATTAAGCAACTTTTTTGTTCATCGCTCGCGTCACTATATTATAATGTGAGTATTAGTATTAAACTCAGATTTTTAAATACTAATGAAGAAAATGCGTTAGATCGGATTATAACATATTGATGACACTGATCAAAGACTGCTATATCAGTACGCTAAGACCTGCCAGCAAGGTTTGAAACGGCACTGGTAAAAGCGTTTTGCGTTTGCTGAAAAAGGAAGGAACTGGTAAACTGGTATAGAGGAAACTTTATAATGCTAACACTTATCCGCCGAGAACTTCTTGACAATCTAATGACCTTCCGCTTCGCGGCGGCAGTCTTCATTACAATGTTACTTGTTGTCGCAAATACGGCTGTGCTCATCAGAAATTACGAGCAGCGTTTAGAAAGTTACAACACCGCTGTCAAGACGCATCAGCAGAAAGTGCGGGACACGAAAACCTATTCGGCGGGTGACGTGATTGTTGACCGGGCCCCAAATCCGTTGAGTATCTTCAATGTTGGGTTGGATAAACGCCTCGGAAACCAAGTGGCGGTTCATCACGGTTTTGTGCCGACACTGTGGGATGCCGAGATGCACGGATCGGATACGACTTTTCTCAATATCTTTTTCGCAATTGATATTGTCTTTGTCTTTGAAGTGGTGCTGAGTCTAATGGCACTCCTTTTCGCGTACGATGCGATTGCTGGAGAACACGAGTCGGGTACGTTACGCTTGCTCCTGACACACCCGGTCCATCGAAGTCACATCCTGTTAGCGAAATATATGAGTGCCATGGTGTGCCTGCTTATCCCTCTATTGATGAGCCTATCGCTTGCAGTAATTTTGCTGACAGGTAGGGGTTCGATTTTCCTAAAAACGGCTGATTTTCTCCGGATCGGTGGAATTGTTTTCAGTTCGATTGCGTATATGTCGGTATTCTACCTCATCGGTTTACTGATTTCAGCGGTGGTGCGTCGGACGGGTACCGCGCTCATGGTTTCTATGTTCGTTTGGGGCTTTTTGGTGCTGGTGTATCCAAACATGATTCTTGCAGCCCTCGAGCCGTTGCATGATTCAGAACCGCGTGCGAAATCGGTTTTTTCCCAGATTCAACAGATGTGGGAGGAATTCGACACGGAACGCAAAGCGTTTCTCATAAATGATCCAGTGCAAGGGGAAAGTACAAGCTTTGGCATAGGATGGGTGGGGTACAACTTCAAACGCTTTAGGGAAGATTCAAGAACACTCCGTTATTATTACAAGGCTGGTGCACACTTTGATGAAATTGATGAAAGATCTCAACCCAAAGTACCGTACGCCCAAAATTACTACCGCTTCCTCGTGCCACTGACGATTAGCACCGCAGAACGCACATGGATCGTCCGAAGTCAAGGTCTGAAAGACATCTTTGTCCAACCCGCGAAAATAGATAGAACCTTGTTGAAACTCTCACCCGTAGGGATCTATGATGCTGCGACACAAGCGTGGGCAGGCACTGACCTTCTCAGCATCCAAGATTTTTTCGACGCAGCACGGCAGTACCGACAGACAGTAATTGACTATTTCTACGATAAAGAGGTGTTCGAGTCGCGTCAATGGTTTTCGGCGGACAAAGGGGCAGCGGACTGGCGCACGCTACCCCAATTTTCTTTTCAAAGAAGTGATATAGAAATAAATGCCAAGCGGGCGTTACCAGATGTATGCCTGTTACTTATGATTAATGTCGCTCTTTTCATCATAACATTTCTGATTTTTGTCAAAAGTGAAGTGTGAAATGGTTGTCAGTTATCGGTTGTCAGTTGTCAGTTAAGAGGTTTCGGGGACTGCTAACCGCTCTTTCTTATAACCTACCACTATGACCTATAACCAATTTTCTGACAACTGAAAGATTTTTTTCGCAGAAAAAAAATCGTACTGATAACTGACAACTATTAAAATGTGGCATATCGCAAAACGCGAACTTTATGATAATCTTAATAGCTTACGGTTCGCGCTGACAACTGTCCTCTTATTAGCACTGATGCTGACGAATGCTGTTGTGCATCTCCAAAAGCACCCGAAGCGAATCCAGAAGTATCGTGCTTCGGTCACGAAATCTCTGAACGATTTGACGGCTCGGGGAGATAGTTTGTATGACATTGCGCAACAGGGGCCTGGCTTGCTGTACAAAAAGCCGTCCGCGCTCCGTTTTTGTGCAGACGGTGGGGAAGCCTTTCTACCAGGTGTTGTCGGCGGGGCTTTTCTCTGGTCCATCAGTGCGGGCAATGGGAGATTAAAGGGCTTCTGGCGGTTAGACTATCCAGCCGCTGCTCCAAATCTGATCAATATTCGTCCGGACGTTACCAAAGTGGATTGGGGGTTCATCATCGGCTACATTCTGAGTCTCATCGCGCTCCTGTTCACTTTTGATTCAATCTCTGGGGAGCGCGAGCACGGCACGCTGCGATTGATGTTAGCGAATCCAATTCCACGGCATACCGTGCTGATTGGCAAGTTTTTGGGAGCCTTAATAAGTATCAGCATTCCGCTATCTCTCGCTGTGTTGATGAATCTTTTGGTGATTTCTATGTCAAGCGATGTCCATCTTGGTGCTAACGCGTGGGGACGTTTAGGCATCATCTTCTTAATCGCTATTCTCTATCTGTGTCTCTTTCTCGCCTTGGGTTTACTTGTATCCGCGCGTGTGCAGCGGCGCGCGGTGAGCCTTGTGATACTTTTGTTGGCATGGGTTATCTTTGTGGTTTTCATGCCGAGTACGCTCGCCGCGATTGTGAGTGGATTCTCATCACCGATGAGCACGGACGAACTTTGGAAACGCCGAGGCCAGCTTTATGAAGCACGTTTTGCAAGGTACGACACGCATCTTCCGAAGGAATCTGAACCCTCTAAAAGAATGCAATTTCAAGGCGAACACGTTATCCAAGAAGCACAGGAGCAGGAACGCTTGAGCCAAGCACAATTGGCTCAGAAAATCGACCAGGCTGAATTTGCGCGCACCCTCACCCGCATCTCACCCGTAGCGATTGTGCAACATCTTCTCGAATCGTTCGCTGGCACCGGTTTTAATCGCCATCTACAATTCATAGAGAATACACAACGTTACGCACGACAATTTCGCGAATTTGTTGCTGACACCGATAGAGCAGATCCAGAAAGCCTCCATATCATAGGCGTTCGCGAAGGTATGTCGCAGAAACCTGTCAGCCCAGAGGCAGTTCCGAAATTTGAAGATACGCTCAGCCTCAGTCGTGATTTCAATGCAGCGGCAGTCGATCTGCTGTTGCTAACGCTTTTCGTTATTGTCCTTTTATCCGGGGCATATCTTGCATTTGTGCGCGTTGAGGTGTAGAATAGTTGTCAGTACGATTTTTTTCTCCGAAAAAAATCTTTCAGTTTTGACCGAGAACGCGCGCACATTTTTAAATATCGGAAATCGCGTTCTCGGTCAAAGTTTTCAGTTAAGAGGTTTTTGTGTTACTCTCGGTTTTTGCCTAAGGTCCGGTGCGGTGTTTTTGCTGGGGTGTTTCTTCTAAGAAACGCACTTACTGGGCCTGGGGAACTGCGTGTTGAGGTGTAGTATAAAATGCTTAAAACACTTATTGGTAGGGAACTGCTTGATAATCTGATGACATTTCGATTCGCGGCAGCGACCTTCATCATGTTGTTGCTTGTAGTCGCTAATACCTTTGTATTAATTATAGATTATGAACGACGTTTAGCAGGGCATAACGATGCTGTCAAAATGCATCAACGTCAATTGCAGGAGAAAATTACTTATTCAGCAGGGATGGATAGACTATCCGCTGATCGACCGCCTAACCCGTTGAGCATTTTCAATGTCGGGTTTGATAAGCGTCTTGGAAACGAGGTACAGGTATCTCACGGAGTGGTTCCGTCGCTGTGGGATGGTTACATGCACGGGCCTTCAAATCCATTTATGGATATGTTTGCTTCAATGGATATTGTTTTTATCTTTGAGGTTGTTCTGAGTCTGTTCGCACTCATTTTCGCGTATAATGCGTTCGCGGGAGAATACGAAAGTGGAACACTGCGTTTAGTCCTGACACACCCTATTGGACGCGGTAAAATATTGGTTGCTAAATACATAAGTGCAATGCTCTGTCTAATTGTACCACTATTGATAAGCCTGCTCCTCGCGATAATTTTGCTGACGACATCTACCGCTATATCTCTGAACAGTGATGATTTTCTTCGCATCGGTGGGATAATCTTGACATCCGTTGCGTATCTTTCCGTATTCTACCTTATCGGGTTGCTGATTTCAGCGGCGACGCGCCGAACAAGTACCGCATTGATGTTGTCCATGTTTATCTGGGGTTTTCTGGTTTTAGTTTATCCCAATGTGATCCTAACTGTGATTCCACGTTCGGAGGCACCAGATGCGCTTAGAACATCCGCCTTCAATCGAATTGAAAGTATCTGGGAGACATTCGACAGAGAACGCAAACACTACCTTGCTACCGATGATTTTCCCGGAGAAGATTGGGGGTATGAGTTAAGAGGATGGGGTTCGCGCAGTACTTACTTTTGGGATAATCCTCGGACTCTGATGTACACCTATAACAGTATCATGGACTTTGAAGGATTTGGTGAGGAAGATGAACCGAAGATGCCGCACGCGCAGAAGCATTTCGGTTTCCTTGGCGCGCAGACGATCGATGCAGCGGGTCGAACATGGCTCATCCGAAAACCCGCACTCGAAGAAATTTTCATTCAACCCGCAAATGTGGAGAGAGTCTGGTTGAAACTCTCACCCGTAGGGTTATATGATGCCGCAACGCAAGCGTGGGCAGGAACAGACCTACTCGGTATCAGAGACTTTTTTCACGCCGCGAGACAATATAGACAAAGCGTCATTAACTATCTTTACGATAATAAGGTGTTTGAATCGAGGCAATGGTTCTCTGGGGACAAGGGGGCGGCAGATTGGAGCGGTCTACCGCAGTTCTCCTTTCAAAGAGATGATATTGACACAAATGCGAAGCGAGCATTGCCGGATGTGTCTCTCCTGCTCATGATTAATGTCGTTCTGTTCATCGTGATATTTTTGATTTTCGTAAAAACTGAAGTATAGGAGAGTCATCAGTTGTCAGTACGATTTTTTCTCCGAAAAAATCTTTCAGTTTTCAGTACTTACTTTGGAACTATCACTCTCACTGCAAGGCACTCTTGTAACTGATAACTGTTAACTGATAACTGTTAACTAATAAAATGTGGCATATTGCAAAACGCGAACTCTACGATAACTTGAATAGCCTCCGATTCGCGCTGGCAACGGTTCTGTTGCTTGGATTGATGCTGACCAACGCCGTTGTACACCTTCGGGAACATCCAGAGCGGGTTCAGCGATATCGCGATCATGTCTCCGGACACCAGAACCACATCGCTGCGCATGCTGAGAGCAGTCTATACGACCTCGCGCAACAGGGACCCGGCGATCTTTACAAAAAACCGTCCGATCTCCGTTTTTGTGCAGAGGGTGGCGAAACGTTTATGGCAGATCGGGCAGTGGGAGGTTACCACCGTTGGAGTACCGGCACGCTCAAAAGTTTTTGGATACTCACATACCCATCTGCCACGCCGAATCGGGATAATGTGCGTCCAGAGGTAACCAAAGTGGATTGGGGTTTCATCATCGGTTATGTTTTAAGCCTCGTTGCACTCCTGTTTACCTTTGATTCGATTTCGGGCGAACGCGAACGCGGCACACTCCGACTGACCTTGTCTAACCCAATTCCGCGGCACACCGTGCTAATTGGTAAGTTTTTAGGGGCGTTTATAAGTGTTAGTATACCCTTCATCCTCGCTGTCCTTGTGAACCTTCTGGTAATTTCTACATCAAGTGGTGTTCACCTTGATGCGGAGGCGTGGGGACGTTTAGGCATTATCTTCTTCGTTGCCGTCCTTTACACCTGCCTTTTTCTGGCATTGGGGATGCTCGTGTCGGCACGGGTGCAACGGAGCGCGGTGAGTCTTGTAACACTTCTATTGATTTGGGTGGTATTTGTGGTATTTATGCCGAGTACCCTCGTCTCAATTGCGGGTAGATCCACGTCATCAGGTCCTACTTATGACCTCTGGGAACGTTCATCTAAATTACATGAAGAACTACGGAGAGACTACTCCCCTCGTCGCCACAAAGAGCCTGAAGGTACTACCAAGAGGATGGAAATGGATGGTGCGTACGTCACCGAAGATGCAGAACAGCAAGAGCAGCTACACGAAGAACGCTTAAACCGGAGAATTGCTGAGGTACACCGAGCGCGCACCATCACTCGGATTTCGCCTGTTACAATTGTACAGAACCTCATTGAATCCTTCGCCGGGACAGGGTTTGAGAGACACCTCCAATTCTTAGAAAATGTCCAAACTTACGCCCGAGACTTCCGAACATTCATTGTTGATACAGATAACGCGGATCCAGAAAGTCTTCATATCTTCGGAGTTAGAACGGGTATGTCGCAGGAGCCTGTCAGTCCAGAAGCAGTTCCGAAGTTTGAAGATACGCTTAATCTGAGTAAGGACTTCAATACTGCAGCAATGGAATTGTTACTGCTAACGTTATTTGTTTTAGTGCTTCTGTCGGGGGCGTATCTGGCGTTTGTGCGTGTTGAGGTGTAGAACAGTTGTCAGTTATCAGTTTTCAGTTTTCAGTTAAGAAGTTTTTGTGGGATTCAAGGTTTCAGCCTAAGGTTCGGTGCGGTTGGGAAACCGCACCTACCGGTCCTGGGGACCGCGCGTTGAGGTGGAAAATAAAATGCTCATAACACTCATTCGCAGGGAACTGCTTGACAATCTAATGACATTCCGATTCGCGGCAGCTGTTTTCATTACACTGTTGCTTGTGGTCGCCAATACTATCGTGCTCCTCAAGGACTATGAACAGCGACTCACCGCTTACAACAAGGCTGCCCAGGAGAGTCACCAAGAATTACGCGAGGAAAAAACCTATTCCGGTTACTCCGGAACATTAGTTGTCCATCGCCCGCCGAACCCGTTGAGCATCTTCAATCTCGGATTAGATAAGCAGGTTGGGAACAAAATAGAGGTATATCACGCCTTTGTGCCGACAATTTGGGATGCGGAGAAACACGGGGCGGATAATCCGTTTCTCAACCTCTTCACTTCAATTGATATTGTGCTTGTTTTTCAGGGTGTACTCAGCCTGCTCGCGCTGATCTTCGCTTACGATGCGCTCGCGGGTGAACGTGAACGCGGGACGTTACGCCTCGTGCTGACGCACCCCATCCAGCGCGGATACATCCTGTTTGCCAAGTACATCAGCGCGATGCTCTGTTTACTCGTGCCGTTGTTGATCAGTCTACTCCTGTCCATCACCTTGCTGACGACATCCACTACGGTCGCCTTGAACTCGGATGATTTTTTTCGCATCGGCGGGATTATTCTGACATCACTGCTTTATGTGTCGCTGTTTTATCTTATCGGCTTATGCATCTCTGCGATGACGCGTCGCACCAGTACCGCGCTCATGCTTTGCATGTTCGTCTGGGGCGTCTTAGTGCTTGTGTATCCAAATCTGATTCTTACCGCAGTTGACATCGTCCCGCAACCGGAAACGCAAATCTCTGTCTATAATCAAATCAAACAGATGTGGGAAAAATTAGATAGAGAAAACAAGCAGTTTATCCGCAATGATGCTGTTTTAAGCCCCCCATCGCGTGGCGGTGAAGATATGGCTGCCGGATTTGGCTTGGAAGGTGTTGAATACACCTTCTGGCACGATGAGGACAAACCCTCAATATTGCTCTATTTCCACCAAACCGGATTGTACGCCGGAAAAATTAAAGCAGAATCTGAACCGCAGGTGCCGCACGTACAGGACTATTACAACTTCTACAATAGAGAGACTATCAATACCGTCCAACGGACGTGGCTTGTCCGGAAACCGGCACTTGAGGCGATCTATGTCCAACCCGCGAATCTCGGTCGAATGCTGTTGCGGTTTTCACCGGGCGGGTTGTATGATGCAGCAACGGAAGCCTGGGCAGGCACCGACTTAGAGGGTACTCAAGACTTTTTCAACACGGTTCAACGTTACCGGCGCGCAGTCGTTGACTATTTCTATGACCAAAAGATATTTGAATCGCGACAGTGGTTCGCTGCCGATAAAGGCACAGCCGACTGGGATGCACTCCCGCAGTTCTCCTTTCACAGAAGCGATACCGGTATCAATGCAAAACGAGCACTCCCGGACATGCTCCTGTTGCTGACAATGAATGTTATTCTCTTTACGGTGATAATGCTGATTTTCATCAAAAGCGAGGTGTAGGATGGCTGTCAGCAGTCAGCCGTCTTGTAGGCGGTTTTAACCCCGATAGATAAGCAGTGGTTTCATATCAGAATGTCTTAAATTCGCGTAATCCGCGATTCAGACAAAATAGGAATTATAGAGATAAACATGCTGAAGAGATGCACATCAAACAGCATCTTAGTCCCGTAGGGTTTATTTGCTTGGGGGTTTCTTCACTATGTTTATAGCAGCAGTATAGGAATTATAGAGATAAACATGCTGAAGAGATGCGCATCAAACAGCATCTTAGTCCCGTAGGGACGTTATGTTTATAGCAGCGGTATCAAACCAGGACCCAAGCCCTGTAAGGGGTTTTTGCTGGGGTGTTTCTTCAGCATGTTTATAGAATTCAGCATGCCTATAAAATTACAAGGAGATTTCCCTATGCCTAACACCTACACCCAAATTTATATACACATCGTCTTCGCTGTCAAAGGCAGACAATCCCTTATTCCAAAAGAACACAAGACCGAACTTCACCGTTATATCACGGGCATCATCAGAAACAAAAAACAGAAGGTAATTCAAATAAACGCCATGCCTGATCACATCCATATCCTTGTTGGGATCGCTCCTGAGGCTGCTGTAACCGACTTGGTCAGAGACATCAAGGCAAATTCATCAAGATTCATTAACCAAAAGCGGTGGATTGTAGGTAGATTTGAATGGCAGAAAGGGTTCTCAGCTTTTTCTTATTCGCATTCACAATTGGATGTGATCGCCAGATATATCAAAAACCAAGAAAAACATCATTCGCGGAAAACGTTTAGAGAAGAATATATCGAGCTTCTTGATCTTTTCAATATCGATTATGATGAAAAATATGTTTTTGAATCTGAAAATAACGACTACACCTAAACATTTGTGGTATCAACATATGCTATAAACATGCCGCCCTTACAGGGCTAAATTGGCTTTTTCAACGTTCTTCTATAAACATGCCGTCCCTACGGGACTAAAGAAGGGACTGCTATGTTGATAGAAATAGGATAGCGTCCAAGTTCAGTCTTGTAACGGGTTTCGCTTGGGTGTTTTTTCAGATTGTCCAAAATTTAGTATAGGATAATATATGGGACTTTTTAATATAACTTGGCGTGAAATCTACGATAATCTCAATAGCCTCCGATTCGCACTAACGACCGTTTTATTGCTGGCGTTGATGGTAACCAATGCCGTTAAGCATCTCCGCGAGCATCCAAAACGGGTACAGCGGTATCAGGACGCTGTCGCCGAATCTTTGAATCACTTAACGGATCGCGCCGACGACAGCCTCTATACACTGGCACAATACGGACCGGGAAACTTCTACAAAAAGCCGTCTCCCCTTCACTTTTGTGCAAACGGCGGTGAATCCCTTTTACCCGATGCTGTTGAAGTGGACGAGCCACCTGTGTTTATGACCGATGCAGAAGGCAACCGGCTACTCGAAGGTATCTGGAGCCTGTCCTATCCAGATGCCAACCTCAACAATAAGAACGTTGGACCGAACGTTTCACAAGTGGATTGGGCATTCATCATCGGTTACATCTTAAGCTTGATAGCCCTCTGGTTCACCTTTGATGCCTTCTCCGGTGAACGCGAGCAAGGCACGCTTCGATTGATGTTAGCCAATTCAATTCCGCGATACACTGTCCTTATCGGCAAATTTTTGGGGGCATTGCTCAGTATTAGTATCCCGTTTGCCCTTGCTGTGTTGGTGAACCTTTTATTAATTTCTACTGCAAATACCGTTCACCTGACGACAGAAGCGTGGGGACGCTTAGGTATCATTTTCTGTCTCGCGCTTTTGTACACGAGTCTATTTGTGGCGTTAGGGCTGTTAGTCTCGGCGCGTGTGCAACAGAGCGCGGTGAGTCTGATGATACTGCTGTTGACGTGGGTAACCTTTGTCGTTTTTATGCCGAGTACTCTTGCTTCAATCGCAAGTAGTTTCTCACCGGCAACATCCTTTGAAGAATTTTGGAAGCAGCGTAACCCGATTCAAGAGGACTTATGGGATATATATGATGAGGGTCGGTCCAGTAAATCGGAGGACAGGAGGCTAAGGGCGAAAAGCGAGTTTTACACCGAAAACGCTGAAAGAGACGAACGCAAGCAGGAAGAACGATTAAAGTACCGGACTTCTCAGGTGCACCGAGCGCGCGCTATCACCGGTATCTCACCCGCTACACTTCTGCAGCACCTGATTGAAGGGTTTGCTGGCACCGGATTTGAGCGACACTTGCAATTTGTGGAAAACACACAACGTTATACCCGTCAATTGCGGGAATTCGTTGCTGACACCGACAGAGCTGACCCAGAAAGTCTTCATATTTTGGCCGTGCGCGAAGGCATGTCCAAGAAACCTATCAGCCCAGAATCCGTTCCGAGATTTGAAGATACCCTTAATCTGAGTAGGGATTTCAATACGGCAGCAACGGAATTGTTACTACTAACGTTATTTGTCTTAGTGCTTCTGTCTGGGGCGTATCTCGCCTTTGTGCGCGTTGAGGTGTAGAATAGTTTTCAGTTTTCAGTTTTCAGTTAAGAGGTTTTCGTGTTATTCCCGGTTTTTGCCTAAGATCCGGTGCGGTTGCAAACCGCACCATAGGTGTCAATTTAGCGATTTTTGGAGGCGTTTTAGCAACTGTAGATATAAACATGCTGAAGAAATCCGCAGAAACACCCTATCAAAAACCCCTATCAAAAACCCCTTACAGGGCTTGGATTCTTGCTCGAAAACGCTGCTATAAACATTGTGAAGAAACACCCAAGGAAATAAACCTTACAGGACTAAAGAGGTTTTTGAAGTCTTCAAGGTTTCCGCGTAGAATCCGGTTCGGTTGGAAAACCGAACCTACCGGCCCTGGGTCTGAGACAGTTATTTCTAAAATTGACACTTATGGTGCGGTTGCTTAGAAGAAATACCCAAGCAAAAACACCGCACCTACCGGTCCTGGGGACCGTGCGTTGAGGTATGAAAGAAAATGCTTAAAACACTCATTGGCAGGGAACTGCTTGACAATATAATGACGTTTCGTTTCGCAGCGGTCCTGCTCATCACGCTGTTGCTCGTCGTTGTAAACACAGTCGTGCTTACACAAGATTATGAACAACGTTTGGAGAGTTACAACGATGCTGTCAAAATGCATCAGCAGGATTTACGCAATTCCAAGACCTATTCTACTGCGTACCTGTTCATTGACCGGGCACCGAATCCGCTGAGCATTTTTAATGTCGGGTTAGATAAACGCTTGGGAAACCTCATCGGTATCTATCACGGATTTATGCCGACACTCTGGGATGCTCAGATGCACGGCACGGACAACCCGTTTATAGCGTTCTTTTCTTCAATTGATATTATCTTTGTCTTTGAGGTTATCCTCAGCCTGATGGGATTGATTTTCGCTTACGATGCGATTGCAGGAGAACGTGAACGCGGTACGTTGCGTCTTGTTCTCGCACAGCCCATCGGACGCGGGCAGATTTTACTTGCGAAATATATCAGTGCGATGGCGTGTCTGTTGGTGCCGCTGATATTGAGTCTGCTTTTTGCGCTGCTGTTTTTAACGCGTTCGATTCCGTTGTCAACTGCCGATTTTCTCCGCATCGCCGGGATTGTGCTTACATCATTCGCGTATCTATCCCTGTTCTACCTCATCGGATTGCTGATTTCGGTAGCGACGCGTAGAACCGGCACGGCGTTAATGCTGGCGATGTTCGTTTGGGGTTTTCTGATACTCGTGTATCCGAATTTGATCCGGGCGACGGTTAACCCGGGCGGCGACATTCAAGCGCGTGTGAAAACTGCCCAGAACCAGATTCAACAGGTTTTGGATGAATATGAAAGAGAACGCCAAAAGTTCCTTGAAAACGAGGGAATCGCCGGAGAAATGGCGGAATTCAGTAAAGCATTAGGGTTTCATCACCAAGCGGATGTGGATCCAGTAACCCTAACATCTTATATTGAAAATATGAGTGTCATTTCAGAGATCCAGCCCGACTTTGAGAAGTACGTTCCCGTTGCCAAGCGGTATTACAATTTCGTTGAACCGTTGGTGACCCGAACAGTAGAAAAAGCGTGGCGCGTCCGCAAGCAGGCACTTGATGAAATTTACGTTAAACAAGCGACAACAGATAGAATATTGTTGAAACTCTCACCCGTAGGCATCTATGATGCTGCGACACAAGCGTGGGCGGGAACAGACCTATCTGGGCTGAGAGATTTTTTTGAAACTACACAACGTTACCGGCAAATCATCATTGACTATCTTTATGCCAAAAACGCGTTCGCGTCACGAGAGTGGTTTGTTGCTGATAAAGGTGCCGTAGACTGGAGCACACTCCCAACATTTACTTTTCAGAGAAGTGATGTCGGAACAAATGCCAAACGGGCATTACCGGATCTGTTTCTACTACTGATATGTAACCTTGTGCTGTTCATGGCGATCGTGCTTATTTTTATTAAGAGTGAGGTGTAGAATGGCTGTCGACTGCCAGCCGTCTTGTAGGGGGTTTTAACCCCGATAGATAAACATGCCGCCCTTACAGGGCTAAATTGGCTTTTTCAACGTTCTTCTATAAA
>JAPOZO010000036.1 GCA_026706025.1 Candidatus Poribacteria bacterium | reverse complement strand
TTTCAATGTTTGTAATTTTCATATTATTTCCCTATAGTTTAACAACCTCTTTTCGCCGATCTGATTCAAGAAGCGCGTCACAGACGCGCATTGTGTTGACAGCAACATCGGACCACTGTGCCTCAAGATTCCCAGATTGCACAATCCGAGAGAAACGCTCTATCATTGTGACCTCTTGAATACACCCGTCAACAGTGTTTTGCTCGTTCCCATCCGAACCGTGAATCCAAAATCGGGCAGTATCTTCAGAGGTCGGGACGGTGAAATCATCACAGACAATCGAGGCACGCGTGCCTGCGACCTCGAACCACTTTCGGAGCCCCGTGTCAAACCCACAATCCAAAGTAGCGATGCGTTCATCGTCAAACCAGAGAATACCAGCGAGATTGAAATCGACACCCCCCTTGTAGCGTGCTGTTGCGAACACCTGTGTCGGCATCTGCTCAAATGCCCAGAGAATCGCGCGGACACAGTAATAACCTAAATCGCCGAGGCTTCCACCGGCGAATTCCTTCATCGCACGGATATTCCCAACAGGAATTGTATCCCAATTGAAAGTGAACGCCGCTGTCACTCGACGGAGTTTTCCGAGCGTGCCGTCTGTTATTTTCTGCTTCATTACCGTTGTCCGATCATGGTGCACCCACATGACACCGTCCATCAGTTGCACACCGTTTTGGTGACACGCGTCTACCATCGCGATCGCCTCATCAGCGTTTGCGGCAAGCGGTTTCTCACAAAGGATGTGCTTACCGTGCTCCGCTGCTTTGATTGTCCATTCAGCGTGGAGTGATGGGGGTAAAGGGATGTAGATGGCATCAAGTGAATCATCTGCAAGGAGTGCGTCGTAGGTACCGTAAGCCGTGCGAATGTTGTGGTCTTTTGCCCATGTTGCAGCGCGTTCCTCTGTCCGGCTCGCAATCGCAATTAAATCGGCATTTTCGGCAAGGTGAATCGCGCGAGCGACCTTCGTGGCAATATTAGCAGTGCTGAGAATGCCCCAACGGACCGGTGATTTTACTTCTGTCGTCATCTCTTATATTCGGTGTGGAAACCCCTGTCTTTAGACGGGGGAGGAAACACCGCTCCTATAGCAAAAGTTAAGGCGTGTGAGCACTGTAAAATCAGACCGCTTCGCACCCGTTGTTAACCGTTTGTTTGCCATGCTGTATATTGAAAACAGACCGCGGGAGTTAACGCCCGCAAGACGCGCAAATCCGTATTTGACGTGCTGAATGAGTGTGTTTTTGACGAGGTTTCCTGATGTCCCTAAGACAGTGCCACCATAGCGTGGACGCTTGCCACCTTTCTGTGGGTTTTGTCTGTGAAGTTCGCGCCTGCGGATCAGGATCGGGGAAAGACACAGTAAGTCCATATTATCAGGAATGCCCGAGCCCCCAACCGTGTGATATGCCAAACACCAACTATCGACACAATGTGCCTCAAAGGTTTCAGATAACTTGTTAGACGATTTCTTGAGACCGAGACTCTCCCGTATCTCTTGGGTTTGCCACCCTTGAAGGGTTCGCAACTCCCACCGCTTTTCTATTTCTGTATAGAACCACTGCTTACCGACTTCCAATGGACTAAAGGATTTATTCCACTTCTTCGCATGTTGTATTGTCGGTGCCTGAATGTCTTCTACACAGACGTATGTGATGGGGTAAAGTTTGGACAACCAATCAAGCACCCGTAGTTTCCAATCCCATCTCGCACGTGTGCCTGCGGGGATACGTTCTTTATTGGCAAGCCGGTTGGTTCTGTTTTTTCGGTTCGGACACTTCCGAGACCTTCGGGCTCTCCGCAACTCACGTCTCTTTTCAACCTTTTTACCCACCTTGTTATGAGCATCAGCTTGGATATTGAGATAGGTATGTGTCGCAGATTTGACGGTAAAGCCTTCTTTCTTGCTACCCGGATCAACCCCTACAACTATATCTTGTGTATAGTCTGTCGTCTCGTAGTTCAACCGAATACAAAAGACACCATGAGACCAATACGGTGTCGCTTTACCCCTCTTGATAAGATGGCGCGCCACTGGCGGCGTCGGCATCAACTGTTTACCTTCTTTAGTTTTTACGGGAACATACATCGTATGTAAAACTCCTTTGCAGGGTATATGTTGCCCCTTCCAGATCACAGTCTCCAAGTGGAATCAGACTTTGGGAGCATCCGAAACGTTGTTTGGATTGCCACATCCAGAGACTGCGATATATGACTGTAGTCAATAAGTTGCCCTCGTGAAACCTATAGGTTTGGCTACCGTATTCCGCAAGCCCACGATTTGAATCGGGGGTTACTGACATTCTGAGGTTTCGATTTTCTATAATATACTCGATAATAGGAAATTAATCAAGCACATAGGCATGAAAGAAAAACTGTTTTTAATTTCATTTTGACAGCGAAAATGGTATAATAAAACTACAAAATGGAAAGCACACACTCTGTGCTATCCATTTCATAACAGAATCATCAGCGCACACTGTGTGCCACCCAAGGAGCATTATGTACATTAGAAAAATCATAACTTTCGCGTTTCTATCCGTGATTATTGTATTGATTGCCGGACTCTCTGCCTGTGAACGGATCTCACAAATTACGCAACCTACTACACCTCAGATGACAGACCCCAGTAAAGAAATTTCGATCGGTGTTGTCTTATCTTTAACAGGACGACTCACTGACCCATTTGGCATCCCAATCTCACAAGGCTTTGAGTTGGCACTCAGCGAGATTAACGCTGCACATCCCAGCGGAATAAAACTCAAGTTTATTATTGCAGATGATCAGAGCACTATAGACGGCGCAGTTGAAGCCTTCAATAAACTGATTCATCAAAAAGGCGTGTCTATTATTCTCGGACCTGCGACATCAAGTCAAACTGAGATGGTTTTTCCGGTAGCGCAAGAAAATCAGGTTGTGGCGATTAGCCCAACATCTTCTGCCCGCGGGCTCAGTGCGCTCGGAGATTACGTTTTTCGCGTCGCGCTGACGACAGATAGACTTATTCCCCCTGGCATTGAAGTCACACAGACAAAACTCGGTTATCAACGCGCCGCGACAATGTATGATGAAACCGATCTTTTCTCCGTCGATGGAGACGCGTCCGTGCAGGAAGTCCTTGCTGCGAAAGGGATTGAGGTGATAACGACTGAAACCTTCAAAGGTGGCGATACCGACTTTTCTCAACAATTAGCCCGAATCCAGACCCTGAATCCCGATGTTATCTTTGTTTCATGTTTATCGCCGGAAAAGCCTGGGATCCTCATGCAAGGGCGTGAACTCGGTATATCCGCCCCCTTTATCGTGCGGACATTGACCGCAGCAGATGTGCAGGCCACAGGCGTAGCTGCTGAGGATGCGATAACTTTTGTGGGGTGGGGTGCTGCCCTTGACACGCCAAGAAATCAAGCCTTCGTGGAGAATTATAATACCAAATTCAAAACAGAACCAACCAACTACGCCGCGCGTTCGTATGCGACACTCCATATTCTGGCGGAGGCGATCGCGAATGCAGAATCAACCGATGCTGCAGCGATTCGAGACGCGCTCGCAAGCATCAAGGATTTCGACACAATTCTCGGCAAATTCTCTTTTAATGCCGACGGGGACGCGGTTTACGACGAGAAGGTTCTAATCGTCAAGGACGGCAAACTCGTACGCTTTGAGTAAGCCAAATACATCTGGACGCGCAAGCACTTTTATTCTTGAAATCGACATCTACTCCACGTGTGTAAATAATTATGGGCTCTCCTATAAAGGAGTTTTATGAATACTAAAAAATTGACGTTATTCGCGTCTCTATTCGCTATTGTTGTGTTAATTGTTGGATTTTCCGCTTGTGATCGCGTTTCCCAAATTGTCGAACCTACCACACCTCAGATGATGGAGACCAGTAAAGAAATTCCTGTCGGCATCGTCTTACCGCTGACAGGACGGCTCACTGACTCGTTTGGCACTCCCACCTCACAAGGCTTTGAGTTGGCACTCAGCGAGATTAACGCTGCACATCCCAGTGGAATAAAACTTAAGTTTATTATTGAAGATGGTCAGAGCACTGTAGAAGGGGCAGTTGAAGCCTTCAATAAACTGATTCACCAAGAAGGCGTGTCTATTATTCTCGGACCTGCGACATCAAGTCAAACTAAGTTGGCTTTTCCGGTAGCGCAAGAAAATCAGGTTGTAGCGATTAGCCCGACATCCGCTGCCCGCGGGCTCAGTGCGCTCGGAGATTACGTTTTTCGCGTCTCGTTGACGACAGATAAACTTATTCCCCCTGGCATTGAGGTCACACAGACAAAACTCGGTTATCAACGCGCCGCGACAATGTATGACGAAACCGATCTTTTCTCCGTCGATGGAGACGCGTCCGTGCAGGAAGTCCTTGCTGCGAAAGGGATTGAGGTGATAACGACTGAAACCTTCAAAGGTGGCGATACCGACTTTTCTCAACAATTAGCCCGAATCCAGACCCTGAATCCCGATGTTATCTTTGTTTCATGTTTATCGCCGGAAAAGCCTGGGATCCTCATGCAAGGGCGTGAACTCGGTATATCCGCCCCCTTTATCGTGCGGACATTGACCGCAGCAGATGTGCAGGCCACAGGCGTAGCTGCTGAGGATGCGATAACTTTTGTGGGGTGGGGTGCTGCCCTTGACACGCCAAGAAATCAAGCCTTCGTGGAGAATTATAATACCAAATTCAAAACAGAACCAACCAACTACGCCGCGCGTTCGTATGCGACACTCCATATTCTGGCGGAGGCGATCGCGAATGCAGAATCAACCGATGCTGCAGCGATTCGAGACGCGCTCGCAAGTCTCAGAGATTTTGACACAATTTTCGGAAAATTCTCTTTTGATGCTGACGGGGACGCAGTTTACAACGAGAAAGTCTTGATTGTCAAAGACGGTAGGTTGATACGCTTTGAGTAATTCTTGGCTGAATGTATTGAGACGGGCGGCCTTGACAGGTATCGAGGTACTAAAAGGTGGAAGGTTTGAAGAACCTATTAGATCAGTTTTACACTAAATCAGAGGTCGCGGGAGCATGTTGGGAACATTTCACAAACACGCTCTCGACGCTAAATCGGAATCCCAGCGACCTCTTTTTTATCGAACCAGCTGCTGGCACGGGTGCGTTCTACAAACTCTTACCCGCAAAGAAAAGATTCGGCATCGATCTCGTACCGAAATGTAAGGATGTGAAACGCCAAGATTTTTTTAACGTCACCGATTTTCCATCCGCACCCAGAGATACTGCTATCATCAGTAATCCACCGTTCGGCAAACGCGGAAAGTTAGCGATAGCCTTTTTTAATCATGCTGCCCGTTTAGCAGACATCGTCGCGTTTATTGTTCCAGTCAATTTCCGCAAATTCACCACCCACAAGCAGCTTGACCCGGATATGCGCTTCATCAGTAAATTGCCTCTTCCAAGGGATGCATTCCACCTCAGTACAGGCAAGTCTTACGCAGTAAACACCGAATTTCAGATATGGACACGTTTGGCAAGCCTGCATCCAGATATGCGACAATATAAACCGTTACCCATTCGACACAAAGATTTCCAGATGTGGCAGTACAATAACACACCTGATGCTTTGAAAGTCTTTCAGAACCCCTTCGATTTCGCTGTCCCGTGCCAAGGCTGGCAGGATTATTCGCGTAGAGAGACAGATGAAAAACAGTGTGAAAAGAGTAAGCAGTGGATACTTTTGAAAGCGAAAAACCCTACCGTCTTAGCATGTCTGATGGAGATTGATTACGAACATCTGGCACTGGAATGTGCTACGGCTGTCCCGGGCTTTCGGAAGGGCGATTTGGTAAAAGCATATACAGAAAACTATGAAAAGTAGATTTGGCGGCACAAAATCAGCTTCTATGCTCCTAACTTTCAGGACTTGCGCTAAACCTTTCTGGACGATAAGGCGCAAACCAATCCACCTGTACATCATCCGCGATTTCTAATGTCGCCATTTCACCCACCAAAGGTGCCAACGTCACACCGCTGTGCATGAGCGTAATATAAAGATTCGGTACAGATGCTGTAAATCCGAGTACTGGAAACCCGTCAATCGGCATCGGGCGATAGCCGACGGGTGTCGGAATCGCTTTCGCATCCGCTATCGCTGGCAAATAGGTTTTCGCACGATCAAGAAGTGCATCGGCATGCTGTTGCGAGTCATCACGGTTTATTCCTTCTTGGGTTCCCTGCCCGATCCTGAGACTTCCGTCAGCTAATTGTCGGAGGTGGAGGTGTTGATGGTTTTCATCCGTTGACGGTGCGTGGATGATTGCCACATTGTGTAAAACTTCAGCACACGGTGTCGTCTTAATAACAATACCAGGACTCCGTTGCTGCGGAATATTGACTTGTGCCAGAGCAGCCAGTTCGGTCGTTTGAATACCGCTTGCCAAGACAACAACATCACACGAAAACTCTCCATTGGTCGTTTTCACAGCGGCGATATTGCCGTCACGAATGACAAAGCCTGTAACGCTGGTTTGCACATACACAATCGCTTCTGCCTCGCGCGCACGCCGGAGACAAACGTCAATAAATGTATCGGTTTCAATATGGATATCCGCTTCGGAGAAGGACGCAGCTAACACGGTCCCAGGGTGTAGACGTGGTTCAAGTGCTAATATCTCGTCTGAGGTAATAAGACGACACGGGTACCCCCATGTCTGGATCTGTTGGACCCGTTCACGCAGCTGCGTTGCACGTTGCGGGTCGTTCTCCCACCGCATTTCACCGCCATAGTGGATACCAATATCCGCATCAAGTTGATTTGCTAACCGGTACCACATATCTAACGCACGTCGGTTGAGCGTGTGGTACTCGCGTGGGTCTTTCCCAAAAGCGTTTGCCCATGCAAAAGAGTGACCGGATGCCCCTGCGCCCGGGACATCTCGCTCCAGAAGCGTCACAGTAACACCGTTCCGTCGGGACAGATGATAACCGAGTGTGGCACCAATAATGCCAGCCCCTATTATCACCACATTTTTCGTCTTGGAATTATGGATTCTATTTGACATTATAGTCTTCAGTTTTCAGTTTTCAGTTTTCAGTCTGGTTTTTGATGAAAGGATATTTTCTTGTAACCGTCGTCACCCAAGTCAGATATAACGGTTACCAAAGAATATTATCGTTTCGCAAACCTCTTAACTGACAACTGACGACTGATAACTGTTAACCACTAACGGTGTGCTGCGACAATAAACCCTGTCAAGCCAGCAAGCAACAACTGAAAACCTGTTTGATAAAACAGCATGAAAAAGGGTTGACAGAGCGCAATCAGCCCCAGTGCGATTAAACCAATAGAAAGGCGTTCACACAAGGTTTGCTGCGAAAAAACAATCGAAAAAACGATTATGGCGGGTAGAAGTAGGTGTAGGGCGGTACCACCAAGCGATGGAAAAAAGGGTTGGTAAAGGAAGACGATTCCAATACACATCAAGAGTGCTGAACCGATAGCTGCAATCCGCTTCGCAGTTGTCGTCATACCGAAGGCAATAGCACAAGCGAATAGTATATGAAACGCCGAACCGCGTAGAATTGATGGGATAGGCAAATAGAGAAACCCAAGTCCAATCACCAAACCGATACCGGATATAATGGCGATTCGCTGTCTGTTCTCGAAGGCAGTCCCGCCGAGAATGCCAGCAACACTCAGCAGCACCAGCGCGATGCCCTTGAGCAAAACAGCATTCTGCATGATAATCGCTGGTAGTACCGGGATACCTTCTACATAAAGAAAAATAACACTAACTATAAAGAAGCCAAGTGCAATTAGACGGTTGCGTCTTTCTTTCACCATAGCGACCTTTCAGGAATTTGCAGCTTCACCCATCTAAATTTGATTAGTCTTTCCGTTTCAATAGGCGAGTCACCCAACCTTTAGATTGCTCCCGCGTCAATTGACTTGTTAAATCCTCAACTTGTGCTGACCAATCCCCTCTTTCGGTTTGGAAAGATTCAATCATTTCTCGAAGCTGCGTATTTTCGGCGATAAGTGCTTGATTTTCCTCTTCCAACCTGTCGCAAGTTTCCCGTAGGTAAGTAATATCAATAATTTGGCAGCTGAGATTTTCAATAATGTCGTCTGTTGGAATATTATAGGTGAGTTTCTTTATCAGCGGTGCGAGGCCATCAACGCGTAGTTGCACGCGTGGCTTTGTGGAACTTCCCGGTTCCTCAGACGGTGCAGAGACGACGCGTAGATACGGCTCAATCTCCACATCTGGCCGTTCTAATGCTCGAATAATAATCCCTTCCTCCACACCTATTATCTCTGAGACTTCAGAAGGGTCCATATAGAGGTCCATTCCCAAATTTCCCAATCCAGTTTTGACCAAGTATAATAAATTTAAATAACGTTAACGTTGCTTTCCGAAAAAAACAGACTGATAATAGCATATCATATATCAATTTGTTCCACAAATTAATATTCAGATGTAACTATAAAAATGATGCTGTAGGTCTTGTACCCAGTTGATGAGGTTTGAACCTCGCAAGTTTTCAAGAGGAATCACAAGGTGTAAGTCCTACGAAATCCCGTCCCAATATTTCCACATATCGTTAGGGGTTTCAAACTTAATCTCGTCGAGATCTTTTCGCCGGTACCGACTGATGAGTGCCATTCTAACATTGCGTCCGCAGTTCGGACCAGCGGTATGACTCATCTGATGATGCCAGAAGCAGACATCGCCGCCTTCGCCGGTAAATTCATAACTCGGTCCTAAATCGAATGGAGCAATACCGCCGGGGAGGCTATCAAGGTCGTGGTGTCTGAAATATTCTGCCCAAATCCGATGGCTCCCAGGCCAGACGGTAAATCCGCCACCCTGTTTTTCAACGGTGTCTATATAAACAGTCGCGCCGAGTGTGAACGCACCGACAACCCCTTTTGGGACACCGTTTGTAGGCGTATGGTAACCGTCAAGATGTCCGTTGGGTTCGCGCCATTCTCTGTCTGGATCCGGAAAATTGATATGCGGCCCCGCACCACCACTCGAATTCAATTTATCCTTGCCGACGAGTTCTTCTGCCATAGCGAAAACGCTGTTATTGTATGTTGTGCCAGCGATAACATCTTCACCACCGACAGGCACCGTACGATAACCTTTACGAATCCAAGACTCTGGGTCGTTCCTATCTTCTTCCAACTCTTCCCAGAGCCTGTCAAGGGCGGCATCAATTGCTTCCTGTTCCAGCGCGCCGCGGATAACCAGATAGCCATTTTCTTTAAAGAATGTTTTGTCTGCTGCTGTTAAATACGCCATAATTTTCTTTCCCTTATAGTCTTTTGCAATCTACTACGTTTAGAGAAAATTCATTCAATCAGGACTAACACCGCTTAATGAGAATCACCACCGCCGCCGCACCAATAAAAAATATAAGGGATTCCACCGGGAATTCCGAAAATATCGACAACTTGCGCCAACTAAACATCGTTAAAAAAAATGCCTTCCAGCGCATCAATTGACCTCCAACTGCCGAAACCCCTCCGCATCGGCATTGTGAAAAGCGAGATGTTTGGGCGACACGGCGGTATCAGTTATCACACTACGCACGAACATCAAATCCATTCTCTTCACGCGCTTTTTGGTAAGGGCCTTCCTCTATATTCAACCCGAAACCAGGACTTTGTGGCACATTTACATAACCGTTGGACACGGAATAACCGGAATCATCTATACCCGGAGTCGTCGCATGATCCCACTCGGTGAACTCAAACCGCTCTACCTTCGCTGCGAGGTGACAGGTGGCGAAATTGCCATAGTAGCCGCCATAGTGATGCGGTGCCGTGCCAACGCCAGATGCATCCAATTCGGGTCCCAACTCAAGCCAGCGTGAGAAACCGGGGTGAAAAATATCGTATTGGACGATGTCGATGAGCCCATCTTTTGCCCAATCCACAAGGTGCGGTGAGGCACCTCCTTCGCCATCCGCAATACGGGTTTCCAAACCCTCCGCGTTTAGCCATTCCTTCAAGAGACTATAAACGCGAGCATCCTCGTGGAACGCCTCTTCCATCCAATAAACTTTTGCATCGGCAGCCCCGCCTAATACCTGCTTCGTAAGGTTAAGGTTGTAACCGTTGTTTGCATCTATCAATATCGTAGCATCGGGTCCGACAGCCTCACGCACAGCACGGATAACATCAATATCCCGCTGTGTTCCTTTGTCAAGAGGCATGTGCATCGCACCACGACCTACTTTGATCTTATAGGCGTTATGTCCGCGTGCCTTTCCCTCCAATGCCTCCGAAGCGATAAGTGCTGCGGCTTCAGCGTTGTCCTCAAGATGTAGGTCATCAATATAGAGCGAGGTGTCGTAACACGGGGCGCGAAACGCACCGTTCTGTCCAGACAGCATCGCATACACCGGTTTTTGCGCTAACTGTCCCACCAAATCCCAGAGTGGATATTCCAACATTCTGAATTCTTCGGTGACACCACTTTCTGCATTGAAAGCATCGCTGAGCTGAAACCCGACAATCGCCTCCGCTTTTTCACGTGAAATCGATGAAAACCCAAAGCCGCTAACCCCATCTGTCGTCGTTAGGCGGGCAATAGGCGGACGGACATGCAGTCCATGCTCACCCAACCGTGAATTGCAACCCGCTTTCCGCGGACGCTCGCCTGTTAAACGTGCCCATTCAATACGTTCAATTCTTACGTTCTCCATATCTCTCCTTATCAGCGGCATACCTACAATTGCGTTTCGAGTAGCGCAAGGCTTTTCGGGTCCAACTTATGGTAGTTCTCAATTTCATACCGGTTACCATCGGCATCCTTAATTAGGACGCGTCCGTTCTCAAGCGTGACAATATCGTATCGGGTACGCAAACCGAACTCTACATCTCCTTGCGAAGTTTCAACCACCCACTGCGTAATCCCGAATTGACCATCCAACTCATGAATCTTGGTAATCTTTGGCATAAAATACCGTTTCTTTAACTCCTCAACAAGCACCTCGCGGGAGGCACTTGGGAGATGCTTTATATCCTCAATAATTCCGATTTCATTAGATTCTTCATCTACGAGGGAAATATATCGGCTCGTCTCGCTGACAGGAAAAGCACAGATCGGTTCAACCTTCGCGTGCGTTGTTCCATCCGGAAGTTGGACAACAAGTTCTTCAAATGCGTTCCGCTCAATTCTAACATGCCTCGCATCAAGAAACTCTAATTCATCTGTTACTTTAATCGCTTCCTTCATCAGCGTGCCTCCTTCCGTCAGGGTCAAATTACCATGCGCGAATTTTCGATAACTCAGTCTGCTTCTCACACAACCCCGCGTAAGTGCCTTCCTTAGCAAGCAGCTCCTCATGCGTCCCGATTTCGTCAACTGTCCCCTCTTTCAGCACGACAAGGCGGTCAGCATATTTAAGGGTTGACAGCCTGTGCGCAATAGCAAATACAGTTCTCCCTTGAACGAGCCGTTCCAATGCCTCTTGGATTTTGGATTCCGTTTCAGTATCAACGGAGGAAGTCGCTTCGTCTAAGATAAGGATGCGCGGATTTTTCAAAATGGCACGTGCGATAGAGATGCGCTGCCGCTCACCCCCAGAGACTCTCGCCCCTCTTTCACCTACCATCGTATCATAACCGTCAGGGAACTTGATAATAAAATCGTGGGCATTTGCAGCTCTCGCGGCTGCAATAATCTCATGCCGAGATGCCCCTGGTTTTGAGTAACCGATATTTTCGGCGATGGTGCCTTGGAATAGGAATGGATCCTGTAAAACTACGCCGACCTGTTGCCGTAACGCCTTTACCCGAATGTCGCGACTGTCGTGACCATCAATTACTATCACGCCATCGTTCGGGTCGTAGAAGCGGGTGATTAGATTGATGAGCGTGCTTTTCCCTGCACCACTGTGCCCAACCAACCCTATCATCTCACCGGGTTCTACTTGAAAACTGACACCGTTGAGCGCATTTTTCTCACTATCATAAGAGAAATAGACATCCCTAAATTCCACAGCACCGCGAATATTCCCAAGAGCCACTGCATCCGCTTTATCAGCGACGCTCGGTGGCGTATCCATAATTTCAAACACACGTTCGGCGGAAGTACCTGCTCGGATGAATCGCTCGTTCATCTGACAGAGTGTATACACAGGCCTAAAAAATCGCATCATATAACTTTGGAACATCCATAGCATACCAAGCTTCACATCGCCTTGGAAAATTAGCCATCCGCCTACCAACCAGAGGATAATACGACCCGTAAAGACGATAAACTCCATAATTGGGCGGTAAAGTGTTCCAAGTTTCGCAGCGTTCAACTCACCGCTAAATACCTGATACGTCAAATCACTGAACCGGTTTATCTCGTAGCGTTCGCGCGCAAATGCCTTAACAACGCGGACCCCTGGAATCGTGCTTGCGAGAATCGTACTAATGTTCGCATACCGTTTCCATAAAACGTGGTATACCTTGCTCATCTTTTTGCCAAAAAAGATTGTGAAGAAGATAAGACAGGGAATAGGTATCAACGTCCAGAGGGAAAGTTGCCAGTTGAACCCGAACATGATTACGCAGATATAAATAATCGTGAGAGAATCACCGACGATATCCTGTAACCCATTCGCGATAAAATCTCGGAGCCTTGACACATCGTGCGTGATCCTTGACATCAAGTTCCCCGTATCCCGCTCGTGAAAAAAATCAATGGAGAGCGCGTTCAGATGTTCATAGGTTTCATTCTGAAGCCGCCGAGTGATATTCTGTCCCACCCACGCCATCATATAGCCGCGTACAGCCCCAGCTGCCATTGTGAATATGTTAATGCCCGCCATCAGGAGCACAATTGCTACCAGATGTCCGAAACTTCCACCGACAGGTATGTTTTCAAACCATTCGCCTAAGAAGTTTACAGTGCCTTGAAGGTGTCCCCAATCTGTTTCGGGAATCGGCAATCCCGTAGCAATGGCATGTCCGGCAGGGTTTATAATCCTGTCGATTAGATCCATCATGAGTATCTCTGGGTAGAGCCCGACCAAACGGATTACCATCATTATGAGGAATGCCGGCACAACGACGTGCCAAAGCGGAACAGCGTATTTGATGAGTCGAAAGATGAGTTTTCCTTTTTGGACGCAATTGACACACACACCCGACCAACTCGGAATAGGTTGGTCACACTTTTCACACCGCCCCTTGTCCTTTCCAGAAGGCCGCCCGCCCGGACCGAAACCGCGTCTGCCGCGTCGGCGACCATCTGCGTCTCTTTCCTTCTGTGGAACTAATTCCTCCAACTCGGAAACAACAAGATTGAACTTTGGGATTAACCGCTTTGAGTACCGAGACACTTCAAAAGCGTTGTCTGCGGTGCTCACCTTAAGAATATTATTCCCGTACATCTCAAGGATTTCGATATCTTCAACGGACGTAAGAGGCACTTCGCGCATGTGGTGCCCGATAGCACCATTCTGATTAAAGGCAATGAGCCGCTTATTGGTAATTAACAGCCAATCCTTACCGTAGGTGCCGTCAAAGCGCAGATCTGTTGAAACAGCAATCTTGATCTCTTCGCCTGTTTCAAACAGTGCCTCTGCCTGTTCTTTTAGGCGTTCAGGCACCTCTTCCATCGTTGATAGTGGATCATGGTCTTGCTTCCGGAATTTCGGTTTCCCACCAAAGGAACTCATCCCTCTTCGGGATCCTCGATCGCGACCTGAACCTGATATCGGTCCGTGCATAAATTAACCCCCACAGTTTAAAAGTGCGGTTTCTAAACGATTATAGATACTTTATTTAACGAAAATACGGCGAAAAAGTTGAATTAAAAATGGAAAATGCCTGAAAGCAGGCGCGAGTCACCCGCAAATCAGGCATTTGGCTTGCCAAAACAGCGTTTTTCGGGTCAATTTAGGGGTTCGGTGGAGAGGTACAGATTAATACCTCCATCGACTCATCACCTGTGTTTTCAATCCCGTGCTCACACCACGGTGGAAGATGGATGAACGTCCCCGCTTCAACAGGCACTTTTTCACCGGCAAGCGTCATCACGCCTTTTCCTTTTAGAATCACATAGCATTCCTCGGTATGATGACTCCCTGGCTCAAGTACAACATGTGGCGGCACAAAAAACACGACGAGACCTAAGTTCTCTGCAGGCGCGTTCGGGTTCGCTGGATGCACAACGCGCACACCAATACCATCACAACCCGAGTACCTTACAGGCACACCGTCTTGGACTGTGACGACATTTGCTTGCACCTGATGCGCCGGTTTCGGAATAGGCGGTTCCCCTTGATACCCTTTAAACGTAGTAATCTTTGCCATTTTTCTTCTCCCTTAACTGTAGGAGCGAGCTGGGCTCGCGATTTACACATCCATCTTCTTGTAAGAGCGAGCTGGGCTCGCGATTTACATATCTACCTTCTTGTAGGAGCGAGCTGGGCTCGCGATTTGCATACCCTCACATCTACCAATCCCGTGTATAGCCTGCAGTCCATCCACCGTCCACAGCAAGCACACTACCGTTGATATAACTCGCATCCGGCGAAACGAGAAAGAGCACCGCTGCCGCAATCTCCGTCGTCTTCCCGGGTCTTCCCAATGGAATGTGCGATAGCAAACTTGCCGCGTTTTCCGTATATGCCCCGTCATCTCCATAGAAGAGTGCCTTTGTGCCGCGGGTCAACGTCGAACCGGGGGCGACTGCATTCACCAGAATTCCCTCTGGTCCGAGTTCTAACGCCATTGAACGCGTCAGATTCGCAACACCTGCTTTCGCCGCGACGTAAGCACTCTGCAAACGTAACGGCACCAACCCGGCAATAGAACTGATGTTAACAATCCGTCCAGTCGCATGCTCCGAACCAGACCTGCTATGAGATTTAAGGATATATGGGATAACCGCACGGCTCGTTGTGAAAACACCAGTGAGGTCTATCTGCAAAATACGGTGCCAATCCGCTAAGGTGTACTGATGAATCGGCACCCTATCGCTCTTGGTGTTTATTCCGGCATTGTTAACCAGAATCTCAATTTTGCCAAAGTGTCCCGCAATCCGGTCTGCGACCATCTCCATCTGTGCCGCATCTGACACATCACCTTCCACAAACAGACCTGTCCCACCGATTTGCTGAATTTCTCTGACGGTTTCCTTACCTGCCTCTACATCAATATCAACAATTGCCACAGAAGCACCATTATCAATTAACTTATCTACAATCGCGCGACCGATGCCATTCGCACCACCCGTAACAACTGCCACCTTTCCTTCAAGTGCTACCTTCATACCATTCTCCTTTCTTGAAGCTTACGGAAACCTGCAACTCCATAAAACAACAAGATTATCACGGCGGTTCCACATGCAATTCCGATCGCTGAAGAGATACCAAGTGCAGCAGGAAGATAACCACAAAACAGCGCAATACTTGCAACAGTAAGGCTATAAGGCAATTGCGTTCTCACATGGTGCAGCGGGTCGCAACTACTGGCGATAGAACTCAAAATCGTTGTATCCGAAAGCGGCGAGCAGTGGTCTCCAAAGATGGCACCATCCAGCACTGCCCCGAGACAAATGATTGTCGTGAGTCCATAACTACCACCATCGAGCGAAAACGCCACTGGAATCGCAGTCGGAATCAGGATCGCCATTGTGCCCCAACTCGTGCCGGTCGCAAAAGAGGTCACGGATGCACATATAAAAACCAAAATCGGGAACCAGAGCGGCGACACAACATCACTGAGCATCGTAGAAAGAAAATCACCCGTCATCAGTCTATCGCAACTCGCCTTGAGTCCCCATGCCAATAACAGAATGCTTAAAGGTGTGAGGCTCCCTTTTATACCGTTCCAAACGACCGGCGCGATATCCGAAAACTTTAATTTGGAGAGCCAACGTGCACAGATAATCGCAACGACAAACGCACTTGCTGCCGCGCAAGCAAGCACCATCACATTGTTCGCCTCTGAAAGTGCGTTCCGCCAGGATGTTAGCGACAGAATAGACCCAGTCCCGTTGCCATCTATCCAGAAACCACCCAATAGCAACCCGAAAAGCGTTAAAAGCGGTAAAACAGCCGAAAAGGGCTGAACAACGGCGTTGGGTAGACTGGTAAAAGAGCCAGCGTGTCCGAGTGCCTGTGCATCTGGGGCGGCAATGTCTCCTGTCTCTCGCGCCCGGATCTCGGCTTGGTGCATCGCCCCATAATCTCTGCCACTGATCGCATTGACGATAACAAAAATGATGGTCAACACACAATAAAACCGAAAACTGAGCGCATCAAAAAACATGGAATACCCGTCACGTCCAAGCCCAAGTGTCCCCGATATATCTTCAAAGAGTCCCACCTCATAACCGATCCAGGTGCTAACAAACGCGAGACCGGCAATCGGGGCACTTGTCGAATCCACAAGGAACGCCAACTTTTCACGGCTGACGCGATGGTGGTCGGTGAGTGGACGCATTGTCGGTCCGACGAGCATCGCATTGGAATAATCCCCAATAAAGATGACGATCCCCATCAAACCCGTGATAAATTGCGCCGAACGCGGCCCCTTCGCAAACTGAGAGAGCCAGACAACCACACCGCCAATACCACCGGAGGCGACTACCACAGAGATCGTCGCCATGATAAGGCAAACAAACAACACTACCCAGAAATTGAAGAGATCTATCCCATCATTTCCGACACTCACGGCACGGACGAACCAGACAGTTTCTGCCAAGAAACCGCTCGGTGTAGCACCTTTCTGATACCATGAAAGCACAAGTCCGACACCAACGGCTATACAGAGACTCGGAAATAATCGGGTTGTTACGATCGCTAATGTGACAGCAAGCAGCGGCGGGATGATGCTGTACCACACAAGCGTTTCAACATCGCTAACCTGCCCTGCCCGCCACTGGAAGCCGAAACAAAGTCCTAAAAAAATTAAAAAGCCAATCACATATTTTAATTTAGAATTCATCAGCGTCCTCGGCATATCCCTTTGGATTCGTAAGATTTATCCGTTCTCGCTTATGTGTATCATAGCAGTTCTTAGTGTTGCTTGCAAGTCTAAACTTGTCGGATTTTACTATAAAAACGTAAGTTCGACTTATGGCCCATTATATGTTTGGATGACACATAACTTTAGGACATTCACCCTATCTATTCAACTTTTTTTGGCGAGGGTATTGGACTTATCCGTTCATTTTTTCACCATGCACCCTTTCAGCAAAAAACTGTGTCTTTAATTATAGAGAAGGTATGAGATACTTCTGTCAAATACTTGAACCTATTTTATTTATGAAATCGCTGAACGTCTAAGCGATAGTTATACCATTTCCGTCAATATACCTCTCTTCTGTAGAATAAACTGTTAGTTTGTTCCGCATCACCAACCTTTCATCAAACCGGTAAGGCAATATCATTACGTTCCAAGACTTACGCAATAATGCACGTCGCATTTGGGGTTTTTGCTTGGGTGTTTCTTCGCGTACACCGCAGAATTGCGCGACGACGAACCTTACTCCTTTAAAGAAACACACTTCCTTCCAAGTTGTATCTGTTTCGTAGGGGCGGGGTTACCCCGTCAAGCAATTTATTATTACTAAATTTGCTTAATCTCAGAGGATAAAAAAGCAATTTTGTACACATACACACATTTTTTGAAAAAAATACATACTGTGTCGGAATTTAAGAAAAACTTTCGTGATTATATATGAAGCCAGCCATAACTTTATCTCCAAAGAGGTGGGTGCATAGTCAGGAAAGTGAACGATATTCGTTTAAATCGGTGGTTCGTAGAAACAGGCGATGAAGAAGAGGCATGTAGACTACTCTTCAAGGCGTATTACGAAACCGTCTTCAACACAGTTAAAACAAGGCGATGGAATCATCCAGATACCGTCGTAGATCCCGATGAAATCACCAGCGACACGTTCATTAAAGCTGTCAAGAAACGAAAAGGAATCCAAGAACCAGAGAAGTTGTTAGAGTGGTTGAAAAGAGTCGCGGAAAATCTCATGATTGACGCGATAAGAAGATCACGCCAAAAGCGACACTTGGAAGTTATCCCGCTTAACACGCTTTCCAACAGCGAAAGCGAAACGCTGATCGCAGGAACCGATGCCGAAGCAAAGGAGGTTCTGGAAGCCCAACTTTTCCGTCTCCTCCAAGATCAGCACCGAGAAATCGTAGACCTTCTACTGGATGGGATAAAGCCCAAAAAGATAGCAGAAGTGATAACCTCTACCTCTGAAGCGGATAAGGAACAGAGCTCTGGATCAGTTCAGAAAACATGGGAACGTGTCCGCAAGTGGTTGTTCCCTATCGCACGCAACTTAGAAGCGTTGATAAACTGCCTCCCAGAGGCGAACGACAAAAAAATTATGGAACGGTACTTCGACAGACAATCGTTCTCGGAGATTACAGAAGCACTTGGCATCTCTCGCTCCACCATCGAGGAAACAGCGAAACGTGTGATAGCGGATTGGAAGGAAGCCGCGAAGGACAATCCCGAGGATCCCGTCTCCGCAATGGTTAAGAAGGAGAAATAACTTTTCAACCAAATGCTGACACAGACTGATTGCTATTCAGTTAGTGTCGGCAATCCATTAAGGAACCTCGCAACTGTTGCGAGTTCACCCAAACGCTATCGTTTGGATAGAAGTTGTATCCTAATATCAAAAAACGTATTTTCTTGACAATGAATCCTTAAACTTGATAAAATGATAGGAGAACCTAATGACGAATACATTAACTTGGGACATCAAACCGCTTGCGTTCCTAAAAATCAACACGAATCTACTTAGTACGATAAGTTTTTTCGTATTGTGCGTAATGCTTTTTACAGCTGCCCCGCTTGTTCAGATGGCTGATGCAGGTGAATTTCACTGGATACCTGCCTACAAAATCCATGGTTACTTTTGTAGCGTCACCGGTGAGCTATTATTCTATGATATTCTTGACACGGGCTGGGCAAAGGCAGAACACGGTGCTGACGACGATCACAGCACATTTCCTGATGCTTACATTGAGATAGCGAGCTCGGAGTCTATACCCCCAGAGGAATGCTGGCTCTGCACCTGGTACAGCCTCTGGACTTCTTCATAATTACAGTCAAGACTACTACATTGTTTCCTGAATTTACACGCTAATGCTTTGAGACATGCAGCATTAAGATGCTGCATGTCTCAGAGTTTTACAATAAGGAGTTAACAGATGAAAAAACTCATTTTCACCGCCATGCTGTTACTTGTCTTGGGCACCACTTGGATGCTATACTTAGAGTATGAGAATAGACGTTTTATAGACAGTATCGGGAAAAAGCCCTCCACCCTTACGCAACCCAATACTATAGAGATGCCCGCAGTCTCTAAAAACGGAGAAATTGTTGAGGAAAATTCAGTGTCATCGGCACTCGACCCAGAGAACACGTCTGCATCGAGTGAACACACGGATCCGCACACGGAAGAAACAGCAGCTCCCTTTAAAGCAACGTCCTCTGAACCGAGCACTGACGAAAAATTAGAACCTTCCTTTGAAGAGTCCCCACGAGAAGAAACGGAGATCTCAACGGAAGAACTTGAAAAACATTTCGACGCAATGGCTACGCTTGAAAAGATTGTATATGATCCTAATAATTGGGTTAAAGGAGAGCCTGGAGAGGCAGGTTTTAGTTTCGTTCTGTCAAGAGAAAACAGCGAGGAGTTCTTCCGAGCAAATGCTTTTTTGAATCCAACTCAAGCCAATAAGCAGGCACTCGAACAAGCGAGACCCCCTCAATCCTTTTTGAACCAAGTCCCTCATCAGGATACACAAAATGTGGTAGAATACAATGGGATAAAAATCCACTTGCCAGCGGGGTTTTCGTCTGCCGACTAATAGTCCTCAAACCTTCTTTGTTCCACAGAGACTAACAAGAACAGCCGCCTATATTTTTTTATTTGTTTCTATCTTTGCCCTTGGAAGCATGCCGAGGTTTTTTTCTTTAGACTCTCATTGGTCAAGTGATGAAGCACGCTGGTTACTCCGCAGCGCAAAGTTCATGTCTGCTGTCAAGCGGAGCGAGTCCTCAGAAACGCGTATTGCCTACCATCCAGGTGTCACCACGATGTGGATTGCGGGGCTGCGTACCTTCTTTACGCAGTCCCGTGTCTCTGTCGAAAACCTTGCATTATCCCGGCTGTTTATCTGTCTGGTTGTCTGGACAGGCATCGGTATCATCTGCCTCTTAGTCTATCAACTCTTCGGTCGGTGGGTTGGACTTGCGAGTTTCGCCTGCCTCGCGTACTCTCCGTTTTTTTTAGCACAGACGCGACGCGTCCACACCGATGCCCTCGCCGCGACTTTTATCTTGCTTACGGTGTTGCTTTTTCTTCTCTATTGTCAACATCGGCATCAGCGTCGCTATCTCATTCTTTCGGGGATCAGTTTCGGTCTTGCGATCCTCTCGAAAAGTTATGCCCTGATTTTATTGCCGTGGATACCATTGTGTCTATTTTTATTTCGCGCCAAACGCATCAGTGGCTTTTGGAGAGATCTCGCGGATATTCTGGGTTTTCTCAACGGTGCTGCCCTCACGGTCGTCTCCGTGTGGCCTGTTTTTTGGCCCCCGAGTTTTGGCTGGGTGCCGCTGTTTCTTTTCGGGGTGAGTGTTCTGCTGTTGAGAGATATGAAAAAGGAACGTTTGAACCCATATCTCCTCGTGTTAGCCGGTGCCGTCCTTGTTCTGGTGTGTGTGAGAATGATACAAACCGTATGGTTCGTTTTTGAGAGCGTCGATTGGGCAGTGACAACGCCTCATGAGGTGGAACATTTCTTTCTTGGAAATGTTGTCAACGATCCGGGTTGGCTTTTCTACCCTTTTGTGTTGTCTATCAAAAGCACACCGCTGATGCTACCCTTGGTGATCGTGGGTTGCGTTCTACTTTGGAAAAATAGGGAACACTCGGAGGAAACTGCCCGACATTTCAAAACAGGACTTGCACTCATCTTCAGTGTGGCACTTTTCACTATCTGCCTCTCAGCAACCAGCAAAAAGTTTCCTCGCTACTTATTGCCTGCTTTTCTACTATTGGAAATACTCGCGGCGATCGGTTTTGTAGCAGGATTCAAATGGGGGTATAACGCGATTCGTACCCGCTCTGGAACCGAGGCAACCACAAAATACAAAACAACACTCACAGTTCTTGCATGCATTGTTTTCTTTGGGATTCAAGTGTTCCCCGTGCTTGCACGCCACCCCTATTACGGTACCTACTATAACCTCTGTTGGAAAATAACAGACATCACCAAAGTTATTACCGTCGGGGAGGCCTCTGGCTTAGATATCGCAGGAAAATATCTCAATGAGAAACCAAATGCGGATCGCCTATTCGTGCAAGTCTCTCCATTAGCGACAGAGTTTGTCAGGTACTACTTCCGGGGATTTGTCTATCGTGCCGATAGAAGGATGGAACGTCTCCCAGATTATGAGGTTGTCTATATTCGAGATTCACAGATCGAGCGTGTCCCCCAAGAAGGCACCCTCAATGGCGAATTAGAGGCTGTCATCACGCTCAACGGGATTGACCACGTCTGGATATACCATATCCCCAAGGTAGAAACACCATGACCTTAATTTCCCTCGTCATCCCCGCGTATAACGAAGCTGAGTCTTTACCGGAGCTGCTAAGTCAGCTCGAAGCCACGATACAGACAAACAGATATATTGCAGAAGTCCTCTTTATCAACGACGGCAGCACCGACAACACCGCAGACGTATTAGATGCCCTCTCCGAAGACTCACCACTCACGATCCACGTCATCCACTTCAGACGCAATCGCGGCAAAGCGGAAGCACTCACCGCAGGTTTTGAAAAATCCACCGGCGACATCGTTATCACGATGGACGCAGACCTTCAAGACGATCCCGCAGAGATCCCAAAACTCTTAGCGTCACTCGAAAAGGAGAAAGCGTACCTCATTTCTGGTTGGAAATATCCGCGCAAGGATCCACTTGAAAAACGTTTTTTTTCTTTTTTTTTAACCGCGTCACTGCAGCCCTGACAGGCGTGAAACTTCACGACATGAATTGTGGATTTAAGGCATACCGTGCAGACGTTGTTAAGACACTTCACCTCTACGGCGACTTGCATCGGTATATCCCGATACTCGCCGCGGCAGCGGGTTTTTCTGTCGGTGAGGTGAAAGTCAAACACCATCCACGGCGGTTCGGTAAATCCAAATACGGTTTCAAACGGATACCGAAAGGCTTTTTTGATCTGCTGACGGTGTTATTCTTGACGCGATACAAAAAACGCCCGATGCACTTTTTCGCGGGTGTCGGGAGTTTCTTTATTTTCAGTAGCATCGTGGTGCTTGCCATCGTGACAGTTTTACACTTTTTTCCAATCATAGACCTTCCACGTCTGCTTTGTGGCATCGCCGGGGGTCTGTGTCTCGGCATCGGCATCCTGCTGACAGGGTTGGGGCTTATCGGTGAACTGATCGTCTCTCTGTTCACGTATAAGGATAAAGAATGAAAACCTTGCGGCAATGCATCGGATACCTTATCGCTGGTATACTTCTCTATTTTCTCATAAAACCTTTTCTACAGACGCACACCGCCGTCAAGGATGCGACCTTTGAGATATATTGGGGGTGGTTGCTCTGTTCCTTCGGGACGATTCTCTTTTACTGGAGTGCCTACCTCTACCCGTTTGCGACCCTTTTGGAGGGTCTTACAGGTAGCCGTGTCTCTTTTCGCGATGCCTTTACACTGTTTCATCTTGCCAACATTACGCGCTACCTCCCTGGGCGGATCTGGGGCGTTGTTCGGTTGCTCTCGCTCAGCCGTCGGTTCGGCTTGAGCAAAACGGCAGTCGGTAGTAGCCTGACCGGACACGTCGGCATTGAAACGGCGATCGGTGGACTCATTGCGCTGTCTCTCTTGTTTTCAAAACAGATGCGACAGATCGCAACAGCCGTGCTTGAAACGTTTTCAGGACAGACGTTTCTTTTGACGGTGGTGGTGATGGGTTGCCTTGCGAGTGTTGTCTTTTTGATACCGCAACTCTCGGATCACGCTCGGCAGTTTCTCAAAACAGTCGCTCCGCTTTTAGGAAATGTGAGACTTTTGGCGAACGTTCTGACCTGCCACTGTCTACTTTGGCTCTGTCAAGGGTTCGCCTTTTTCCTCTTTGTCCGAAGCTTCGCGCCTGTGCAGTGGGCAGACGTGGGTGTTCTCACTGCCTGCTTTGCGTTTGCCTGGGTCGTGGGTTTTTTGAGCTTCCTGACCCCTGGCGGTTTAGGCATCCGTGAAGGGCTTTTAGGGGTGTTGTTAGCAAACTATATGCCAGAGACACAAGCGACGTTTCTCGCACTGGTGTGTCGCCTCTGGATGCTCTCTGCGGAGATACTTTTGGCAGTGATCGCTTTTTGGATTGACAGGAAAATGAGATGTCCATCAAACACCTAAAACCGATCGCTGGCTTCGGCGTTTTGGTTTGCCTATTCATCTCCTTGTGGTTGTCTAATCCTATTTCTGAATAACTGCTTCTCATCGAAAATCATATAAATCACAAAAATCACAGTTCAGATTTCAACAGCAGGCACGGCGCGAAACTGATAGTCTATAACTGTTAATTTCCATAAATCCTTGACAATAGCATTGCATGTCAGCTATACTTGTCTAAAATCATTCTTTACAATAGCAAGTCTTGGCTTGCAAGCTACGCCGATGCAGGTCGCAAAAAGGTTAGCACCTAACAGGGACGGATTGCCAGACCTTCCTTTTCTTTATTGCGTTTCAGCAAAACTCCCATCATTTAACTGAGGGTGTTTCATAAATAATAGTTGTCAAAAGTCAGGATACTGGGTATCCTTTC